>JAIRQB010000017.1 GCA_031256695.1 Elusimicrobiota bacterium
CCCCGGGTGTCATTCCCGCGAAAGCGGGAATCCCTGTTGTCTTTGCCTTTGCTTTTCCTTTGTCTTTGTCTTTGAAAAAGAAAACGGCAGAAAGCGGTGAACGCCTTATAATAAACAGGGATTGCGGCAGCGCTATGTGTTTGCGACGAGCGCCGGCTTCTATCCAAACCGCTCATCGCACTTGTCTCTGTCAGAATTGCGCACGCCGCAATGACACCGACGACGTCGCAAAAGCCCAACCCCTTCAGTGTCATTGCCAAAACCCCGGGTGTCATTGCGGCTTCCGCCGCAAAGACACCGGAACTGGCGTTAAAGCGTTCGCCCCCAGTGTTGTCATACTCGCGCCAGCAATGCGGCTGAAAGCCGCTATTGCGCCAGTGCGGAGTAATTTACGGGCGCTAACAGCGCGCGTAAATTACTCAAGAGTTGTTTGGCAGCGTTTTACGCCGCCAAATTACTCAAGAATCACATTTTTGTTATAGCCTTTCACCTTTTTGCCATTGCCTTTGAAAAAGGAAAGGCAATGGCTTTAAAATAAAAATTATAGGAGCAAAAGATGAAAAATAAAGTCTATTTTTTACCTTGGGAAAGACGCGCTGAGTTTGAGGATTTTCTAAAGAAAACCGGTATTTTTGAAGGCATAATGCCTAAAAGTTTTGCCGCTTTAAAAATCCATTTTGGAGAGGAAGGCAATAATGGATATGTAGCGCCTGAATTTGTAAAAAAAATAGTCAAAAGCGTCTCGGCAAAAGGCGCTTTTCCTTTTTTAACAGACTCAAGCGCTCTATATGCCGGCAAAAGGTCTAATGCTTATCATCATTTAATTACGGCAAATAAACACGGTTTCAATATAAATAGTTGCGGCTGTCCCGTAATTATTGCAGACGGTCTCAAAGGAAACGGCGAAGAAAAAATAGAAGTAAATCTTAAACATTTCAAAGAAGTTTATATCGGGCGAGAGATTGCCTTATCCGACAGCCTTGTTTTTATAAATCATTTTAAAGGTCACGAAATGACGGGTTTCGGCGGCGCTTTAAAAAATATAGGAATGGGCAGCGCAAGCAAAGCGGGCAAATACGCAATGCACAATGAATCCAAACCGTCTCTTAATTTATCCCGCTGTATAGGCTGCGGGATTTGCGCTAAATTTTGCGCGCAAGGAGCGCTGAAATTAGAAGGCGGAAAAATAAAAATAGATATAGGCAAATGCGCCGGCTGCGGACAATGCATAGTAAATTGCGCTCAAAAAGTTTTCAGAATTTCTTGGGACGTCGGCTCTAAAAATCTGCAAGAAAGAATCTGCGAATACGGCGCGGGCGTTTTAAAAGGCAAAAATTGCGCCAATATCAATTTCTTAAATCATATAAGCAAATATTGCGATTGTTTCACTTTTGTTGAAAATAATCCGATTATGCCCGACATTGGGATAATAGCGGGCAAAGACCCCGTTTCAGTAGACCAAGCAAGTTATGATTTAGTCAACAAAACATTCGGCGGGGATTTTTTTAAAAGCATTTTCCCTGATATAGACCCGCTGATACAATTAAAATACGCTCAAGATATAGGTTTAGGCGGACGGGAATACGATTTGATTGAATTGTAACGGAGGTTTTATGAAAATAAAAGAAATAAAAAATTCAAAGAAAAATTTTTTTGATGTGACTTTTGAAAGCGGAGAAAGCATTGTGTTATCCGCTGAAAGCGTCGTCAAATTTTCTCTAAAAGAAAATCCGTCAATTTCAGAGGAAAAATACCGCGAGATTATAGATTATGACAACTCTCTAAAAGCGCTGGATTTTTCTCTGTCTCTATTGTCTAAAAAGCCGATAGGGGCGCAAGAATTAGGAAATAAACTTGCCGCAAAAGAATATGACGCTAAAACAATAGACGCCGCTGTCGGCAGAATGAAAGATTTAGGATATATAGACGATAAAAAATACGGCGAGGATTTGGCGGATTATCTTTTGGCGCAGGATAAAGGTTTAAATTTTATTGTAAATGAAATGGAGCGTCGCGGCATAAATAAAGAGACCGTAAATGAAATAGCGGCAAAAATAAAAGAGAAGGCAAATTCAAGCGCCCGTCTTGATGAAATAACGGCGCGTAAATTTAAAGCCGCTGATTTTAAAGATGAAAAGACAAAGGCAAAAATCGCCTCTTATTTTGAAAGACAAGGTTTTGATTTTGACGATATAGAAAAGGCTCTAAATAGAGCGGAACAGAAATGAAAACTATAGGCAATTGCTTAAAGCGAAAGAGGAGTGTTTTGTCTGGCGTAAAACGCCGCCGGCGGCGTCATTGCTTCAGGAGTTTATCCCCGAGCGGCAATTTGATTTAAAAGAGCATAAAACTATGGATAAAGACCTGCAAATTTTATTTAAAGATTATGTTTTAAAAGAGATGTCTGAAGTTTTAAGCGCCGAGAAACTCTCTCAATTTTGTCTCTATTTTGACGAGATTATAGAGTGGAATAAAAAATTTAATTTAATCTCTTTCAAAGATGAAAAAGATTTATTGTTTAGGCATTTTTGCGACAGCCTCTACGGCGTCAAACTTATAAAAGAGTTGAGCGCAAGCGCTCAATTAAAAATTGCAGATATAGGGACAGGCGCGGGGCTTCCGGGCATACCTGTAAAATTTGCTTTTCCGCAAAGTCATATAACTTTAATTGAATCCATATCAAAAAAATGCTCTTTCCTAAAAAATATAAATGAGAAATTGAATTTGAATATGGAAATTTTAAATGCAAGATGCGAGGAAATAGGGCAAGACAAAAAATACCGCGGGAGTTTTGATTTCGTTTTATCTAGAGCGGTATGCAAAATGAGGGCAAATTTGGAAATATCTATTCCATTGCTTAAAAAGAACGGCTGTTTTTTAGTTTATAAGACAAAAAATAGTTTAGACGATGAGCGGGAAGGAATAAAATCCTCTCAAAACGCTTTAAATCAACTCGGCGCTAAAATGCATAAACTTTTTGATTACCGCATAGAAAATTATGAAAACAATTATTGCATAGCGGTTTTCAAAAAAATCAAAGACACTCCCAATCAATTTCCAAGAAAAACAGGAATCCCTGAAAAAAATCCTTTGTAAAAAAACTTTTGTAAAAAAATCTCTCAACGGATTGACAAGCGGCGGGCGCAGAATATAAATAAGGAGGCAGTGAAATGAAAAAACTTTTTCTAACCAATGCTTTATTGATTTTTTTCTCAATGGGCATTTGCGCGCAAGGCTCAAATAGCGGCGCAGAAAAAAAGCAAGAAAACGGACTTGGCAAAAGTCTTATCGTGTTTTATACCTGGAGCGGCAATAGCAGAATTATCGCCAATGAACTTCATACCATTATAGGCGGCGATATTGTTGAAATAATACCTGCAAAGCCTTATACAAGAGATTACAATCAGATGATTGAAGCGGCAAAACAGGAAATTGCAGAAATTGATAGGGGAAAATATCCGGCTGTAAATAATCCTGTCGGCAATATTGCCGATTACGATACGGTTTTTATCGTCTATCCGCTGTGGTGGTCTCATATGGCTTCTCCTATGCAGACATTTCTCCATAATCAATCTGCCAAATTGCGGGGTAAAACTCTTGCCTTAATTTGTATCAGCGCAAGCAGCGGCATATCGCAAACTGTGGCAGATGCCCGCAGGCTTTGCCCTAATAGTAAATTCACTGAAGCCTTACATTTATATTCATCAGAGATAAGAGGCGCAAAAAATCAACTCATCGCTTGGCTTGAAAAAACAGGACTCAACAGGAAGTAATAATAATGGTAAAACTCTTTTACGTAAAAAGGCGGCGCTTTTATCTGCGGGAATATTTAACGGACTTTTTAGAATATAGCGGGACGGCGGGTTAAAAATGAATTCAGAAAATCAAAAAACTAAATTTATGATTGAGGCTATAAGTCTTGCTGCAAAAGGTTTCGGCAAGGTTGCGCCCAATCCAATGGTAGGCGCTGTCATTGTCAAAGACGGAGAAATTATAGGGCGCGGCTATCACAGAGTTTTCGGCTCTCATCACGCTGAAATAAACGCTCTCAGAGATGCCGGCGCCCGCTCGGAAGGGGCGGATATTTATATCACCCTTGAACCTTGCAATTCTTTCGGCAAAAAGCCGCCTTGCTCTCAAGAAATTATAAAAGCGGGCATAAAGAGAGTTTTTTTTGCTTGTAAAGACCCCGCAGTAACAGGCAGTAAAGAGGTTTTAGAAAAAGCGGGCATTGAGGTTATAGGCGGGATTTGCGAAAAGAAAGCGCGAAAACTCATAAAAGATTATTTGCATCATTTAGAAGTAAAGCCGAGAGTTTCAATAAAAGCCGCAATCAGTTTAGACGGCAAAATAGCCTCTAAAAATTATGATTCTAAATGGATAACTTCAGAAATTTCGCGGGATTTTGTCCATAAATTGAGGAGTAAATATGACGCGGTTCTAATAGGCGCAAACACGGCGCGTTTAGATAATCCGCATTTAACTTCTCACGGCAAAGGCAAAAATCCTATAAGAGCGGCAATAATTCCGCAATTAAATCTTAAAAGCGGCTCCAATTTGCTAAATGAGGAAGCGGCGTCTATAATTTTTTACGATGAGAAAATAAAAACTATTCCGCCTCATTTCAGAAAAGAGCATATTTTTTTATGTCCTATCAATGTCAAAAAGAGCAAAGAGGATTTTTCTCTCATAATTGACAAAATGCATTCTTTCGGCATAAAGACTATTCTCATAGAAGGCGGCGGGGAAATAATATCCTCTGCCTTATTTTCAAATTCAGCAGACGATTTATATTTTTTTATAGCGCCAAAAATTATAGGCGGTAAAGAGTCTGTTTCAGTTGTAGGCGGAATAGGCGCGGCAAGAGTAGAAGACAGTTTGAAAATTTCTGAAATGAGAACTGAAAAGATAGGCGGCGATTTATTGATTACAGGGAAAATAAAAGGCAAGAGGAAAAGTTGAGTTTTTTCTAAACAATTCCGTTTAGCAGATATAAAAATGCCTAAAAATTTAAATTTTGCCTGGCAGAAATAAAAATCGGCATTTTAGCGGCTTAAAAGCAAAACTCTGTTTTTGCAAAAGCAAATCAAAAGTCCGCAATTGTCAAGGCAAAACGGCAAAAACAAAGCCTAAAATTTGCCAAAATTCCGTCAAAATCAAAGAGATAAGACAGCAAGTCTTTGTTTGCATTTTTCAGGTCTATTATTGTA
>JAIRQB010000054.1 GCA_031256695.1 Elusimicrobiota bacterium
TAGCAGTCTGCGTAATTTGTCAACGCTATTGCGTTGCCAAATAACGCTTAAGCATTTTGCTTGAAGCAAAATGCTTCAAATAATGGAGTTTGTTGAAGTTTTGCCGCAGGTCAAGGCTAAAATATGCCTTTGCCCTGCCCCACCTTAATCTCAAAAATTCTCGCCGCAAGGTCGCTTGCCGACTTTGTTTCTTGGTGTCGGCTTAAGAATTTTTGAAGGAAGAGCGGGCGAAAGTATTAAGAAAAAACGTCAGCAGTAAAAATAAAAAAGAGGCTTGCGTAATTTGTCAACGCTATTGCGTTGCCAAATAACGCTTAAGCATTTTGCTTGAAGCAAAATGCTTCAAATAATGGAGTTTGTTGAAGTTTTGCCGATACCTTGACCTCAAAAATTTCAGCCCGAATGGGCTACAGAAATTTTTGAAGGGAGAGCGGAAGGACTGTCATCAAAAAGGAGTCAAAATGAAAATTTTATTTAGCAAAGTTGCAGTTTTAGCGGTATTTTTGCCGTTTTTAATTTCAGAAATTGCGGCGCAAAATGGGCTAAATACAGTAAAGCCCGTTATTGCCGATAAAGATTTAGTGATTAAAATCAGCGATATTGGCGAGGCGGCAGTTTTTTATCCCGTTGACATTGAAGGCGCGAGGCTTGAAGTTTTGGCTGTCAAAGCGCCCGACGGTTCAATTAGGACGGCGTTTAACACTTGTCAAGTCTGCTATGCATCAGGGCGAGGTTTTTATAAACAAGTCGGCAGCGTTTTAGTCTGCCAAAATTGCGGAAACCGTTTTAGAATGGGTCAAGTTGAAGTCAGAAGCGGCGGCTGCAATCCAATCCCTATTTTTGCCCGCAATAAAACTGTCACGCCGCAGACCATTACAATTTCAAAAGAATTTTTAAAAGAGGCTAAAACTATTTTTTCAAGATGGCAAAGGCGGTAAAAATGGAAAGAGAAATTTTAAATATCGGCGGTATGTCTTGCGCCGCTTGCGCTAAACGCATAGAAAAAGCGGTTTCAAAACTTGAAGGCATTGAAAGCGTCAATGTAAATTTTGCCGCAGAAAAAGCGGCTTTGCTTTATAATCCTTTAAAACTTGACATAGCCGAGGTAAAAAAAACAATTAAGAAAATCGGCTATGAGGTTTTAGATTTTTCCGCTAAAAACGCTCAAGAAACGGAAAAAATCCGCAAAGAAAAAGAGATTAAAACGCTAAAAAGAAAATTGATAATTTCCGCTTCTTTTGTTTTGCCTCTCTTATATATCGCTATGGCGCCGATGATAAAGTCTCTTGCTTTGCCTTTTCCCAAAATGTTAATGCCGATGGATTTTCCGCTCGTATACGGGCTTATTCAATTAGCGCTGATTCTTCCAATTATCGCAGCGGGGAATAAATTTTATTCTATCGGTTTTAAAAATCTTTTAAGCGCAAGTCCTAATATGGACAGTTTAATCGCGGTAGGGACATCAGCCGCTTTTATCTATAGCCTCTACAATATCTTTCAGATAATTTTAGGCTATGCCCACGCCGTTGAATCCCTTTATTTTGAAACGGCGGGCGCTATCATAGTTTTAATACTTTTAGGCAGATATTTAGAGGCTCTTTCAAAAGGGCGGACAAATGAAGCGTTAAAAAAACTTATGGAACTTGCGCCGAAAACCGCCGCGCTTTTAGAAAACGGAATTGAAAAAGAAATCCCCATTGATAAAGTTTTGCCCGGCGACATTATAATTGTCCGCCCCGGCGCTAAAATCCCGGTTGACGGATTTATTGAAGAAGGACAGAGCGCAGTTGATGAATCAATGCTGACGGGCGAAAGTATGCCGATAGACAAAATGCCAGGCGACATTGTCTACGGCGCAACTATGAATATAAACGGACTGATTAGATTTAAGGCTTCAAAAACGGGCGAAGGTTCGGCTTTGGCGCAAATCATTAAATTAGTAGAGCAAGCGCAAGGGGAAAAAGCGCCGATAGCGCAAATAGCAGATATTGTCTGCGGATATTTTGTCCCCGCAGTTTGTCTGATAGCCATTCTTGCAGCGGCGTCTTGGTTTGCCGCATCGTCGCTTGGCGCTGTAACTTTGCCGATGGGCAAAACGCCTATAGAATTTTCTCTGATAATTTTTATTTCTATTTTAGTAATCGCTTGCCCTTGCGCCCTGGGGCTTGCCACTCCTACCGCTATAATTGCCGCCTCAGGCAGAGGCGCAGAAAACGGCATTTTGTTTAAAAACGGAGCCGCTCTTGAGGCTATGTGTAAAATAGACTCCATTGTCTTTGACAAAACGGGGACTATTACAGAGGGGAAGCCTTCAGTTACAGATATTGTCGCTTCTGACGGAATAGAAAAAAACTTTTTATTGCAAATTGCGGCTTCCGCTGAAAAAGGCTCTGAACACCCTTTGGGAAAATCCATAGTCTATGAGGCTCAAAAAAAAGGTCTTAAACTTTTAGCACTAGAAAATTTTCAAAATATAGCGGGGCGGGGCATTAAAGCCTTAATCAAGGGGCAGACGGTTTTGGCGGGCAATAGAAAATTTATGGGCGAAAACAATATCTCTTTTGACGGATTTGGAATGGTTTTAGAAACTCTATCTGAAGCAGGCAAGACGCCGATGCTTCTTGCCGTAGACGGCAAATTGGCGGGAGTTATAGCGGTAGCCGATATTTTGAAAAAATCAAGCAAGACGGCTATAGAAACCATTCATAAAATGGGCATAAAAACTTTTATGATTACAGGCGACAATAAGAAAACTGCAGAAGCGATTGCGGCTCAATGCGGGATAAAAAATATTCTCGCAGAAGTTATGCCGCAAGACAAAGCCTTTGAGATAAAAAAATTGCAAAGCGAAGGGCATAAAACCGCTATGATAGGAGACGGCATAAACGATGCGCCCGCTCTTGCTCAAGCGGATATAGGCATTGCTATAGGCGGCGGGGCTGATATTGCATTAGAGAGCGCAAGCATCGCTCTTATGCGTTCAGATTTAACGGACGTCCCTACGGCTATAAAATTGAGCAAAAAAACTGTCAGAATAATAAAGCAAAATCTTTTTTGGGCTTTCGGCTACAATGTTTTAGGCATACCTGTAGCGGCGGGCATTTTATACATATTCGGCGGTCCTCTTTTAAACCCGATTTTTGCCGCAGCCGCTATGAGTTTGAGTTCTATCTCAGTTCTGCTCAATGCTTTAAGATTAAAACGCTTTAAAAGCATTTAGTAATTGCAGAAGGGAAAATTATTAAAAGCGGCGGTTTTTTGATTTTCAAAAATCAGCCGCTTTTTTTATGCATTTATTTTAGACGTAAAAGTTTTCGTTTTGAAAGTCTATTTTAAAATAGTAGTATCAAATCGCTATGGAAATGAAAGAGAATTTCATCAAAAGAATTATAGAGCATAAAGGCAAAGCGGTAAATTTTTACTGCGATGAAGTCCTTTTGCCTAATGGACGCAATTCTACAAGAGAATATTTAGACCACCCCGGCGCCTCTTGCGTCTTGCCTTTTTTAGACGAAAACCGCATTGTTTTAGTTAAACAATACAGGTATCCGATAGGGAAAGAGACTTTTGAAATTCCCGCGGGCAAAATTGACAAAGGCGAGACTCCTATAGAATGCATAAAACGCGAATTGAAAGAGGAGACGGGATATAGCGCTGGTAAAATAGACAAAGTTTTATCTTTCAGCCCTACGCCCGCTTTTTCAAATGAAATACTCCATATTTTTGCCGCTTTTGATTTAAAACAGGAAACAAAAAATCCCGATGAAGATGAATTTTTATCTAATGAAATTGCGGATTTTAAAACGGCTATTCAAATGATTTATGAAGGGCAAATTATAGATGCCAAAACTATCATAGCCCTCTTATATTTCAACACTGCAGAAAAAAACATATCAAAAAATGACCAATCGCGATGGCGGGCTTAACCAGCCCAAAACCCCTTAAAATCAACAGGGGCGGACTTCTTCAATAAAATCACATTCTTTTTCTTATTGCACATTTATTCAAAACTCAATTCAAAGCCGATACTGACGGATTTATATTGTTGATTTACGCATCCTTATAAATTATGAATTATGAACTCATATGAGCATTGGAAGCAAAACTTTCGCCTAAATGCCGTATTTTTATTGCCTCTTAAGGCTATTGAGATTTTGCTTAAGTATTAGCGGCGCTGCATTGGCGTTTAGGCAAAGAAGCAAAAACGAAAAAAAACGAGCGTTTTCTGAACGCAAGCGTTCCCTGAACGCAATAATACGCGCCGCATCAAGCAGTTGTTTAATAAAAATAGATTCTTGCGCCTGCGTTTTAGCGCATTAGGCGTTAAATCTTGCGCGAGAATGATAAAGGAGAATAAAATGACTCAACAAATTCCAACCCGGCTGTATCTATCAGATGAAGAAATCCCCAAAAACTGGCTCAATATCAGAGCCTATATGAAAGACAAACCCTCGCCAATGCTCCACCCCGGGACATTAAAGCCCGTAACAGAGCAAGATTTAGAGCCGGTTTTTTGTAAAGAGTTAATTAAACAGGAATTAGACGAAAGCAGTCAACTTATAGAAATTCCGCAAGAATTGCAGGATTTTTATAGAGCGTTTAGACCCGCTCCTTTAATTCGCGCCCGTTTTCTTGAAAAGGTTTTAGAAACGCCCGCTGAGATTTATTATAAATTTGAAGGGACAAATACTTCAGGCTCTCACAAATTGAATTCAGCGGCTGCTCAAGCCTATTATGCAAAAGAGGAAGGTTTTACCTCTCTTGCCACAGAGACGGGAGCGGGGCAATGGGGTTCTGCTATGGCTATGGCTTGCGCTTTTTACGGAATAAAACTGACAGTTTTTATGGTAAAGGTCAGCGCCAAACAAAAGCCTTACCGTAAAACTCTCATAGAGACATATGGCGCAAATTTAATTCCATCGCCTTCTGATACTACAAATGCAGGGCGCGCCGTTTTAGAAAAGGACCCTAATACAAACGGCTCGCTCGGCTGCGCAATATCTGAGGCTGTAGAATTAGCGCTCACAAGCAAAAACAGCCGTTATGTTTTAGGCAGCGTTTTAAATCACGTCTTATTGCATCAATCTATAATAGGTCAAGAAGTGAAAGCGGCTTTTGACAAATACGGCATTGAGCCTGACATTATTATAGGCTGCGCGGGCGGCGGTTCAAATTTAGGCGGTCTTATTGCTCCCTTTATGGCTTTGCGTCTGCAGGGCAAATCAAAGACGCATTTTATAGCGGTAGAGCCGGCTTCCTGCCCGTCTTTTACGCGCGGACGCTATGCATATGATTTTGGAGATACGGCGATGACTACTCCTCTTATAAAAATGATGACTTTAGGCAATGCCTTTATGCCTTCTCCAAGCCACGCGGGAGGATTGCGCTATCACGGTATGAACAGCGCTCTGTCTAAACTCTATAAAGACGGATTTTTAGAAGCGAGGACGGCTCAACAAAAAGATGTTTTTGAAGCCGCTATCCGTTTTGCAAAAATAGAGGGGATACTGCCCGCGCCAGAATCAGCGCACGCTATAAAAGCCGCCATTGACGAGGCTTTGAAATGCAAAAAAACGGGCGAGAAAAAAACGATACTTTTTGGACTGACGGGGACGGGTTCTTTTGATATGTCTGCATATGCGGATTATAATAGCGGCAATATGAGCGATTATATTCCGACAGAGGCGGATTTAGAGAAAGGTTTTTCCTCTATCCCAAATATACCGCAAAACAGAAGTTGAAAGAAATAGTTGAAAATTAAGCAAAACATAAAAAGGAAGGCGGGTTTTGGATAATCCAAAACCCGCCTTTTTATTTTTACTCCAACAATATCGCCTTTTTACTTAACTTTTAACTCTGTCTTGCGATGGAATGACACCGAAGGTTTAATCTTTTTCCTTTTTCCTTAACTTTTAACTTCTTTGCTTTTTGTTTTCTTTATTTTAAGACAAAGACAAAAGAGGTGAAAGGCAATATGAGTGAAAATGTGATTCTTGAGTAGCAAAACACTATACAAAAGCAACTCAAGTTGCCTTGTATGCTGTTTTGCAACTCCACTTTCGCGGGAATGACACCCGGGTCGGTGATTGCGGCAGCGCTATGCGTTTGCGCAGCGCACTTGTCTCTATCAGAACTGCGCCCGACGCAAATGACACCGTCGGCGGTGTCAAAGCCAAACCCGGGTGTCATTGCGGCGGAAGCCGCAATCCATTTTGCCATTGTCGTTGTTGTTGAAAAAGAAAAAGAAAACAACAGAAAGCGGTGAACGCCTTATAATAAAAATGGATTGCGGCAGCGCTATGTGTTTGCGCACGACGCAATGACACCCTGGACTTACGCTTTACCAACGGTTTCAACGCGGAACGACAACGGCAAAAATGGATACCCGCGCCGGCAATTTAGCGCCATTGGCGCTAAATTTTGCGCGAGTATGACAACACGGAATATTGACTCTGTCTTTTAATTCTCAATTTTCAATCCCGAAATTTTTAACTTTTAACTTTTTCATATTGTTTGAAATAAAATGTGATTCTTGAGTTGCCAAACTAACAAGTAAAGCAACTCAAGTTGCCTTACTATTTGGGATTGCAACTCTTGAGTTTGCAAAACTAATAAGTAAAGCAACTCAAGTTGCCTTGCTTACGTAGTTTTGCAACTCCGCTTTCGCAGGAATGGGGATAATACTCAAAAAGTGTGATACTTTTCTGATTTTGTAAGAAATAATGCTATATAAATCTATTAACTTATTCGCTTTTTTGGATTTTTTATCTTAAAAAAAGCATATATTAAAACCAGGCATCAAAACGGCAACAACGGGTTTTTAAGAGCATAAAATTAGAGATTTAGAGACATTTAAAGACAATATTTTTAACAAAACTCTATTTCTCTTATACATAAAACAGTCTGTTGTATGTATGATATTTTATGCCTTTTTGACCTCATCTCCCAAAAGACTCGGTCTTTTTACAAAAGCCTCGTCTTTTTTTATTTTTATACAGAGTTTTTTACCCCGAAAATTGTATTTTCCTATCTCCCGGCAAAACCTATTTTTGCTCTTGAGTCATCTTTAGAAAGAATTTCCTCTCTGCAAAATGAAATCAACCTTTCAAGGGACGGCTTGTTTTGAGAGATTATTGAATCTATTGTGTGCCGTCTTGCTATATTCTCTATTTGCCCGCCTGAAAAATTGAATTCTCCCGCTAAAAATGAGGCATCTTCTTCAGATAAGCCTTTTAAAATGCTCCGCCAAATCGCCGCTCTTGCCTTTAAAGAGGGTTTAGAGAATTCTATTTTCAACAAAAATCTCCTTTCAAAAGCCCTGTCTAAATTATCTGATAAATTAGTTGCCGCTATCAAAATACCGTTTAATGTCTCCATTTCTTGCAAAATTATATTCTGTATGGCATTTTCGCTTTTTTCAACGGCAGGATTGAAACTTATATCAGTTCTCTTATTTATCAAAGCATCGGCTTCATTAAAGAATAAAATAGGAGCATTTTCGCTATTTGCAACAAGATGCCGATAAGTGTCAAAAGTTCTTTTAAAGATTTTCTCGCTTTCTCCGTGCCAACAACTTTTCATACTATCAATGTCTATGGCAAAAATATCTCTGCCCGTTTGTTTTGCTATTTGATAGACAGTTTCAGTCTTGCCTGTGCCTGGTCCGCCGTAAAAAAGACAAGCAAAACCTGAACGGAAACCTCTCTCTTTTAATTTATCCGTTATGTTTTTGTAATTGTCTTTTTGTAAAAGAGAAATCAATTCATTTATTTGCCTTTCCTCTTTTTCATTGTAGAAGAGTTCTTTTGCAATAATACCGCCGCTTTTAATCAAATTTTTCTCGCCTATTCTCTTTTGTCTTATAGATAAATTTAAATCGGCAAAAAATTCTTTTTTCGCTTTTTTAGTAAGAGTTAAAGTATCTCTATCGCCCATTCCGTCGGGTGCGCAATAATATTCCACAAGCCCTTCAAATTGTTTCGGCAATCTTTCATTTAATTCCCTTGCTATCCGCCGAGCCTCTGAATTCCTTTCGCAAAAACCCCTCAATCCCAAATCATCTATATCGGCTTTTTCCGCTCCGTCGTTTACAAACAAAGAGCATAAAGATACAAAGACAATGGAATTTATATTCTCAAAATCGTCTAAACCGTATTTTTTTAAAGTTCGGACAAATAATGTATGAGAGGTATCCTCTTTTAATGCATTTAGTTCCGCTTTAAAATCATCGGCTGACATAGCATCATTGCTGTAAGGACTTCCTGCAAGAGCCTCAAATAAAGACTTTAATTCATCAAAAAATTCATTTTCATCTTTAATTTCGCCTTTCCCTATTTCAATTTTTTTATCGCTGATAATAGCCTCTCTGACAGATGAGGTAATGCAAAAAACATAATTGTAGCCGTAATTGTTGCCGTATCGGCTATACCTTTCTGACGTTTTTGTAATCAAATGTTTAGCCCTTAAACTGTCAAAAACAGGCATCTTTTTTATTGTTTCAAGTTTACTTAAAGACAAAGCCTCTCGTATCCTTGATAAATGGGCTTCGTCTTCATTGGCTATAATTGCCAAAAAAAGAGCTTCGCAAGGAGTTAGAGGGACATATAAATTCAAACAATCAATTTCAGAAGCAATAAGTTTCCAAGTTCTTTTATCTAAATAGACCTTTTGCTCTTTTTTCTGCATAGTTGAAACCATTGTTGCGATGTTTTCTAAAGCCTCGTAAAAAGATTCAGGTTTTTTTAAACCTGTTCCCCTAAGTTCAAAGCCTAATTGTTGTTCCATAGTTCCTCATCTTGATTATTCGCCGTTGGACGCTACCTTCAAAAGCGCTTTTTCGCCCATTCGGGCTGAAATATGCCTTTGCCCTGCCCTGTGGCAAAAGACTTAATACTGGGTTATTCTTGAGTTGCCCTCTATGTTGAGGCAACTCAAAGGCGGGAATCCCTGTTTACCCAAATTCGTCTTTCCCTCTTTTTGTCTTTTCTTTTTTCAAAGGCAAAGACAAAGGCAAAATGGATTCCGTCTTGCGACGGAATGACACCCGTGGTTTTGGCAATGACACTGAAGGGCTGGGGCTTGACGCCAGAAGGCTGGGCTTTTGCGCCAGTCCCAGTGTTGTCATACTCACGCAAGAAACAGCGGCTTTAGCCGATGTTTCGCCAGCGGGAGTTGCTAAACATTATGCAAAGCAACTGGAGTTGCCATCTGTAATTGGGGGCAACTCAAGTATCCATTTTATTTCAAACAATACGAAAGAGTTAAGAGTTAAAAGTTAAAAGTTAAAAGTTTCGGGGTCGGCTGCCGACTTATTAGTTTAACGGCAAAGGCAACGGCAAAATGGATTCTTGAGTTGCCTTACCGCTTGGGATTGCAACTCTTTAGTAATTTGGCAGCGTATTGCCGACTTTACTTCTTGGTGTCGGCTACGCTGCCAAACAACTCTTGAGTAATTTACGCGCGCTGTTAGCGCCCGTAAATAACTCCCGCTGGCGCAATAGCGGCTTTCAGCCGCATTGCTGGCGCGAGTATGACAACACTGGGGGCGAACGCTTTGACGCCAGAGGTTTTGGCAATGACACTGAAGGGCTGGGGCTTGACGCCAGAGGGCTGGGCGATGATGCTCGCGGTCGCCGTCAAGATTAAAAAGAAATGCGGCGGTCTAATGTGTCGCCGAAATAATTATCCCACCCCTCAAAACTATCGCCTTTAAATTTTTTCCATTTAACTTCTTCAAGGGCTGAGTTCCTTTTGGCGTCAAGGAATTGAATTTGAGAATTTATGTAATCGTTTTCTATTGAATACCAATCTTGATATGAAATTAAGCCGTTGACGTATTTCCTCTCTGAAATTTCAGCCTGAATTTGCGAAGCCTCTA
>JAIRQB010000088.1 GCA_031256695.1 Elusimicrobiota bacterium
TTTAGGAAATTAAAAATAAATTTGTCTCTAAATCCCTCAAAATTTACCAACCGTTTAAGTTTATTTGCGGCGCTAAATCCTTTTTCTCTAAATCCCTCAAAATTTACCAACCGTTTAAGAGGCTCTCAATGAATGAAACCGATTTTGACATTTCTTTTGACAAAATCTTCCCCTCTCTAAGCCTTAATAAAAAACGCGAAATCCAAAGACTCATTTTTGAAATTTCAAAAATTAAAAATATAGACCCTGTCTCATTCTTAAACTCCATAAAAAATAAAGATTTTCACAGCCTAAAACAAAACCTGCTCTCTCAAAGATACCCGTCAACTTTCAACAAAGCCGATTTAAAATCTTTTTACCTGCCGCAATATGATATAGACCCCTCTTTAAAAGCCGATACAAAAGGCGTCTCTTTTTATCCTAAAACAATTTATTATGAAAAAGACGCCGCTTCTACTCTTGTTTTTGAGAATGTCATAAAAGCATTCCCTAACTCTTGCCGCATAGAAATAGAATCGTTAAAAGATTTTGTAAAAAACAAAGTTTTTTCAATCAAAGATTACAATGAACGACGCGGCTCTTTATTTTTGATTAAAGAAAAATATGATTTTTTTAAACCTTGCCCTTGCGCTATGGAGGTCAAAAATTGCGGCTATTCAATTATGAATTTAGGTATGGGATGTCCATATGAATGCTCTTATTGTTTTTTGCAAAATTATCAAAATATCCCCGGCATAGTTTTGATTTGCAATACGGAAGATTTTTTAAAAGATGAAACAGTTTTTGGAAGGACGGAGGGATTTTTTAACTATAAAAGAATAGGCAGCGGAGAGTGGATTGATTCTTTGGCTTTTGACGGCATCACAAAAGCGTCTGCGCCTATAATTGAGTATTTTAGAAGCAAGAAAGATATTTTTTTTGAGTTTAAGACAAAAAGCGCAAATATAGAAAATATCCTCTCAAACGGCGGCGCTGAAAATATCGTTATTTCTTGGAGTCTTAATTCTTTGCGTATTTCAAAAGAAAATGAATTTATCTCTGCCTCTATTGAAAGCCGTCTAAACGCCGCCAAACAATGCGCCCAAGCCTCATTTAGCATTGCTTTCCATTTTGACCCCATCGTCTATTATCAAAATTGGCGCAAAGAATATGAGTATGTAGTTGATATGATTTTTGACATAGTTCCAAACGACAGTATAAAGTGGATAAGTTTAGGCTCTTTGAGAATGCCTTTTGCCCTAAAAAAGATAATTGAAAACAGATTCCCCTCAAATTCTATTTTAGACGGCGAACTCCTTTTGGGCTCAGACAAAAAATTAAGATATGAGAAAGATATAAGAATTGAATTGTATAAAACGCTAAATGAGCGCATAAAAAGCAAAAAATCAAAAGTTGCCGTATATCTGTGCATGGAAAATGAAGAGATTTGGAAGGGCGCAGGCATTTAAAAATATGCCGCGCATATAGATTTCTATTTCTACAGCCCAATAAAAAAATCCTTTTGCTTAAAAAAAGCAAAAGGATTTTTAATTTCAACTAAAACTTCTTAAAAAAACTTGTCTTAATTATTTAACTTCGGCATTTTGCCCTTTCAAAGCGTCTCCGTCTTGCTTAGGCTGCTCGGGCGCGCTAGGCTCGCCTGCGGCATTTTGAGTTTTGTTGTCTTCTGCAATGCCTGCGCCGCTTGTCTCATCTTCGGGGATGCTGTATTCTATTCTATCTGAGCCTTCCACAAAAATTTCAACTCTGCGGTTTAAACGGCGGCTTTCGTGATTGTCATTTGAAACGATTGGCAATAAAGAGCCGAAACCGGCTGATTCCATTTTATCGGTTACGACGCCGTTTAATATCAATGCTTTCAATACAGCCTCAGCCCTGTTTTTTGACAAAGGTCTGTTTATATCGTCTGACCCCGTTGAATCCGTATGCCCTTCTACAACAAGATTAGTGATATTAAAACCTTTTAAAGCAGCCGCAATCGCTTCAATATTGAGATTGGCTTCTTCAGACAAATCCCAACTGTCTACTTCAAATAAAGCGGCAGACAATCTAAAAGACAAAGCGGCTGTTTCTCTTCTTTGCTTAGCTTGTTCCAACATTTCGCTGTCTGAAATCTCGGCTTTTGCCTCGGGCGCTTCTTGTTCAACTGCCTTTTCCGCTTCATCTTTTACTTCAACAAGTTTCACTTCTTTAGGCTCTTCTCTCAGATTAGAAAATCCGCGCAATTTAAGAGAAGCGCCGAGATAAGCGGTATATGCTGTAAATGTTTCGTCAAATTCAAAAGAAAGCCCGGCAAATAAATTGACATTATCTTTGATTTTATATTCTCCGCGTCCGCCTATCCCGCCGAAAACATTCCCGCTTTCCGCTCCTTTTATATCGCCTATTTCGCTTTTGAAAGTTTGGCGGTATTGAGATGTAAGAATCGGCAATCCTATATAGGCTTTCCAACCGAGGCTTAAAAATGGATTTATTTGATAACTGCGTTTTGCCCCGCCTAAAAATTCAGTCCGCAAATAACCGTCTGCCTCCATTATAAAGCCGCTCTCATTTATCTCTTCATTGGCTATATAGCCGCCGCGCAAAGAGAGAAATAAATTAGCGATTGACAAAGCGCCTATATGCTCTGTTTCAAGCAAAAACTTTATGGATTTCGCTCCGAATTCCGCCCCGCCTTCCACTTCAAAATTTTGCGCTCCTGCGCTCAACATTCCATTAAGCAACATAAAGCCGCCCATATTTATAGTCTTATACAAGCCCAATTCAAAATCGCCTATAAAAGCCTCTGCTCCGTCTTGCTCCGCATTGATATTTTGATAAGAGATAAAAACGCCGCCGTCTCTAAACAAATCATAGCCTGCCTGAACGCCGCGCCCTGAAGATTTAAAATCGCCTATACCGCTTTCCCCGCTTTTATGATTTAAACCGAATATATCAGCCATAATCCAAGCGCTCTGAACTTTTCCCTCTTCTCTCAACATACTGCCATCGCCTATATAAATTCTCTTTCCGCCCGAGAGAGGTCCGTAATCCCAAAAAAACCTGACGGGCAAAGTTCTAATATTCGCATAAAAGACGGGATTTTTGATGGGCTTCATTCCCTCGTATATCAAATAGCCTATATATTTGAAATTTTCTCCGCGTTCCCAATCAAAAGAAAATCTATATCTGCCGTTTTCTGTTAAATTAAAAGCGCTCGGCTCTGTTGCATTGTTGGCATAGATGATAGGCAGTTTATCGCCCCTGTTTATTGGGGATTCTGAAACATCTATCAGCAGTTTTGCGCCCCCGCTTATATTTACTGTATTTATTCCTGCAATTGAAGATGCTTTTTTATTTTTAAAATCAACGCTTATTTCAAGCGCGCCGTCTGAAAAAACTGCAAACATATCCGCCATTACGGAATACTCAACGGGCATCTCAAATTTCAACAATCCCTCTCTTATCAGAAAACTGTCTACAGTTTCTATTTTTGAGCCGTCTTTTAACAATAATGTCCCATATCCGTCTTTGACAATTCTATTTTCTCCGGCATTGCCTTTTTCGCTGACAATTCCTCCGCTCAATGAAATCGTTTTATTTGCAGACGCAAAAAAAGTAAGAGCGGCATTATTGTATAAATGAATATCATTTGCCGATGCTCCTCTGCCTGAAGACGCATTGGCTATATTGCCCCTAAAAACAATATCTTTTTCATCGGCTTCTATGCTGATTTTACCGTTTGAAAGATAAAGAGCGCCGCCTTTGCCGCCTGCGGTATTGTATGCAAAATCTATGTCTTTTAA
>JAIRQB010000147.1 GCA_031256695.1 Elusimicrobiota bacterium
GCCAGCAATGCGGCTGAAAGTCGCTATTGCGCCAGCGGAGTTATTTACGCGCGCTGTTAGCGCCAGTAAATAACTCCTCTTGCGACGGAATGACACCCGGGGTTTACGCTTTATCAACGATTTAAACGCAAAACAGCAGTCAACAGCAAACAACACGGGATGGGGCGGGTTTTGGATTTACAAAAACCCGCCCCTTCCCTTTTGTTGCCGTCCCGCATTCATAATTCTTAACTCTTTCAACCGCTATCGTTTTGCTTGTTCCCTTTTGCCGCCATCCCGCATTCATAACTCATAACTCTAAACTATAGTTTTTAATTGTTTTCAAGTCCTTGTTTTATTAAGCATAAAAATACCTGCGGTTATAAAAATAAAATTAGGCAGCCACGCGGACATAAAAGGCGAAATTATATTGTTTTGCGCCATTGATTGAGACAAAGCCTGCGCTCCCCAAAATAAAAAAGCGCAAAATAAAGCAAGAGTAAAACTTATAATTTTGCCCGTCTTATTGCTTATTGAAAGAGCGAAAGGTATTCCCGCCATCATCACTATGATATGGCAAAAAATCATAGCGTATCTGAGATTTAATTCAATCCTTGCTTTTAGAGCGGGATTGCCGAAGAGATTTAGTTGATTTATATATCTTTTCAACTCTTTTGACGTCATTGAAGCAAATCTCGTCTCTTCAAAAGATAAGTCTTTTGGGTCTAATCGGATTTGAGAATCGTATTTTGAGAAAACCTGCGTTTCTTGTTTCCACAAATTGTTTTCAAAAAGCCTTTCTACGCCGTTTATAAGTTGCCAAGTTCCGTTTTCCCATACCGCTCTTTCTGCTATTAAAAGTTTTTGTATATGGAAATTGCCGTCATAATGCTCAATGATTATATTTTCCATATAGTTTTGCTGAACATCTAAAAACTTTGCGCTAATTCTTATATTTTTATCAGGCGAGATTATAAAGTCGGCAAATTGAGAGATTATCTTTATTGTTTGATTCCTCAATTTTTTGTCTATAGTCTCGTGCAGATATGTGGAACGCGGGACGATAAATTCTCTTGCGCCCCAATCAAGCAGCCCTATAAAGAAGCCGATGATGATAAAGAGAAAAACAATTCTCTTTATATTTATGCCCGCGGCTTTCATAGCGGTGACTTCATTTTTTTGAGACAAGTCGCCTAAAGAAAACAATAGAGCCAGCAATGTCGCTATTGGAAAAGCGGGGATTGTTTGCCAAGGGACGCGTGTTATTAGGTGAATTATTATATTGCCGAGCGATACTTTATATTCCAAATAAAAACCCGCTCTAAAAAAGGCTTCTGAAACAAAAACAGTCAGCATTAGCCCTAAAACGGCAAAACAGAAAATTTTTAAAAATTTTTTAGATATGTAGAAATATAGAATTTTCATCGGCGTCCTTTTTGTTTTTACGGGTTTTTTAGCCCTATTTTTATTTTTTTGAGATTGCAAAGACGGCTGTCTGAGCCGTCAAATTTGGAAGGAAAGAGACGGTTTTAGTTGGAGCAAAAAAGAAAGAATCCAAAATGCCGTATTTTTTTTCAGCGCAGAATTTTTGAAAGTCATTTATGCTTAAAAACCTCAAATTCGGCGTGTCGTGCCACTTATAAGGCAGCGTTTTTGTCACTGGGGAATGCCCGAAAAGCAAAGAAATTCTAGCGGAAATATAGGCAAAATTTGGAAATCCTATGATGATTTTCCGCCCTACTCTAAACGATTCTTCTATTAAGAAATAGACGTTTTTTACCTGCTGAATGCTGTTATACATAATTACATAATCAAAACTGTCCGAAGGATAAGCGTCAAGCCCGCCTTCTATGTCTGAATGAAAAACAGTCAATCCTTTTTCCACGCAGGAATAGACAGCCTCCTCGTCTATTTCTATGCCCTGTCCATTTACGGATTTTGTCTTGATTAAATAATGCAATAATTCTCCGCTGCCGCAGCCCAAATCCAGCACGGACGAGTTTTTATTTATTATTGAAGCGATTTTTCTATATTCTAAA
Organism: Elusimicrobiota bacterium; assembly: GCA_031256695.1. Classification (GTDB taxonomy): domain Bacteria; phylum Elusimicrobiota; class Endomicrobiia; order Endomicrobiales; family Endomicrobiaceae; genus JAIRQB01. Next base: position 2,019 of record JAIRQB010000147.1, read on the forward strand.
GGAGCAAGAGAAGCCGTTTTATTTTCTTTCATTTTTGCAATCCCTCCCTATAAACTCTGTTCAAAAAAGAACTAATCAGCCTTGTCTCATCGTCTGTTTCAAGCAAAAAAGAATCGTGTCCATATGTTGATTTGATTTCGCAATAGGTAGCGTCATAGCCTTTTAATTTCAATTGGCGCGCTATTTCTTCAGACTGATAAGGAGGATACAGCCAATCTGACTCAAAGGCTATTATTAAAAATCTCATATCATTGCCGCTTGCAGGCGCTTGCTTCATAAAATTTACTCCCGACACGTCAAAATAATCCATAGCCTTAGAGATATAAAGATAGGAATTGGCGTCAAATCTTTTGACAAAAGAATCGCCTTGATATTTTAAATAGCCTTCAACTTCAAATTCAGAATCCGCTTCAAAGGAGTAATCCGCTTTGTTTTTTAAATTTCTTGCGAACTTTTTTTCCATAGATTTATCGCTCATATAAGTGATATGCCCTATCATTCTCGCAAGAGAAAGCCCTGTTTTAGGAATTTCTCCGCCGTAATAAGAGCCTTTTTTCCAATTTGCATCCGCTATAATGGCTTGTCTTGCCACTTCATTAAAAGCGATTTGTTGAGGAGAATGTCTCATAGACGCCGCTATTGGTATCGCTGAGCGAAGGCTTTCAGGATAAGAGACCATCCATTCCAAAACCTGCATGCCGCCCATAGAGCCGCCTGCGGCTGAGAGCAATTTTTTTATCCCTAAAAAATCTATGAGTTTCTTTTGCGCCTTTGCCATATCGCCGATAGTAATTACGGGGAAATCCAAGCCGTATTCTTTGCCCGTTTTTTTATTTATTGAAGCGGGTCCCGTGCTGCCCGAGCAGCCGCCCAAAACATTAGAGCAGATAATAAAATACTTATCGCTGTCAAAGGCTTTGCCTGGTCCTATCATATTGTCCCACCAGCCCGGCTTTGTATCATTTTCATAATAGCCAGCCGCGTGGGCGCTGCCTGAAAAAGCATGAAGAATTAAAACGGCATTGTCTTTTTTCTCATTTAAAGAGCCGTAAGTTTCATAGACAATATCAATGTCTTCAAGAGTTTTGCCTGATTCTAAATCAAGCCTGTCAAAAGAAAATGTTTTTGGTTTTACAAGTCCAATCATAGAATATCCTTTTTTAGTTTAGAGTCTCGTAATTCTTAATTTTTCCGATTTTTTTGATTATTCTAAATTATTGACAAAATTTAAATCATTCGCTAAAAGCAATCTCTGTTTTGGCATAAAATAAGCCTAAAAATCAAGCGACAATAGCCGCATTTTAATATAGACGCTATTTGAGAATGCTATAATAAAACAAGAAATTTAGGAGTTGAAAGTTGATATTGTCTCTGTTTTTTTAAGGCAAATTGACGCGGAAATTTTAAGAATTTTGCTTTTATCGGCCGAGGCATTTTGCTTTCAATTTTCAACTTTAAACAACAATGGAGGACAAATGAAAGAATTAAACGGTCATTTAGACGGACGCGGAAAGAAAATCGCAATAGTTATTTCCCGCTTTAATGAATTTATAACAAGCAAATTGCTATCAGGCGCAATAGATAGTTTGACAAGGCATAATGTCGCTGAAAATGATATTTGCGCCGCTTGGGTCCCAGGCGCTTTTGAGATATCTCCTATTGCCAAAAAATTTGCTGAAAGCGGGAAATTTGACGCGGTGATTTGTTTAGGTTGCGTAATTAGAGGCTCTACTCCGCATTTTGATTATGTGTCTGCAGAAGTTTCAAAAGGAGTGTCTGCCGTATCTTTGCAGTCAAAGATACCTGTTATTTTCGGGGTTCTCACAACAGACAATATAGAGCAGGCTATAGAGCGCGCGGGAACTAAAGCGGGGAATAAAGGCGCAGAAGCCGCAATAGCCGCCATAGAAATGAGCAATTTATTTGCGCAGATTTAAAGATATTCGGATATGCCGCCAAATATGCGGCATCGCTTTTTGTATACAGACGGTTTAAAAAAATAAAAAAGCGCGGCAAGAGAGGTTCGGCAAGAGGAAAATATGAGCAGAAGACAAGCCCGGGAAAATGCTTTGCAAATTCTTTATATGGCTGACAATTGCCGTCTGCCTATTGAAGAGGCTATAAAAAGTTTTAAGGATTGTTTTTCAAAAGAGCAAGAGTATAGGGATTTTGAATATTCCATTTTGGAAGGCGTAGAAAAAAACAAAACTCTTATAGATTCTTTGATATGCCAATACGCTAAAAATTGGGATTTGAGCAGAATGGCTGTAATTGACAGGAATATATTGAGGATTGCTTTATTTGAAATTATTTATATGCCTCTAACTCCAATCAATGTGATAATAGACGAGGCTGTAGAAATATCAAAAATATATTCAACTAAAGATTCCTCTAAATTTGTAAATGGAATTTTAGACAAAATGCAGACTGAGAGAGCGAAAAACGAAGGATAGCGCAAGCGGTAATCTAAACAATAACGCAAGTAAAAGCGCAAGCCTAATCCTTCGTTTTTTTTTATTTAAAAGAGGCTTTATGAAAGAGATAAAGGCAAGAATTGAATTTTTAAAAGCAGAAATTGTCCGTCACAATGAATTGTATTATCTTAAAGACGACCCTGAAATTTCAGATATAGAATATGACGCTTTAGTAAAAGAGTTAGAAAAGTTAGAAAAAGAAAATCCTCATCTTTTCCGTCAGGACTCTCCTTCTTCAAAAGTGTCCGGCGGGCGCTCGTCAACTTTTGCCCCAATTAGCCACTTAGCGCCGATGCTTTCATTAGACAATACCTATTCTGAATCTGAAATTGAGAAATGGTATGAGAGGATTTTAAAAACTTTGGCGTCAGGCAAAGCCGAGTGCATAGTAGAGCCTAAAGTGGACGGAGCAAGCGTAAATTTAAGATATGAAAATTCTATTTTGACCTCTGCCGCTACGCGCGGGGACGGCGGGACGGGCGAAGATATTACAGAAAACATTAAAACAGTATCCGATATTCCTCAAACTCTTTCCAATGCCGCCGCAAGCGGACTCTCTATAGAGATAAGAGGGGAAATTTATATAGGCAAACAAGATTTTGAAGAGTTAAATGAGCGCGTTTTAAGAGAAAGCGGTCAGAAATTTGCCAATGCCCGAAATGCGGCGGCAGGGTCATTGCGGCAGAAGAATCCGCAAATTACTGCCGGGCGGAGATTGAAATTTTTCGCCCATTCTTTAGGCGCTTCGGATTTTGATTTTAAAACTCAATTTGATTTTTTAAAGTTTTGCCAGCAATGCGGTTTTAGACTGCAAAAAGACATAAAGATATGTCGAACATTGAAAGAGATTATTGATTTTAGCGCCGAGATGCTTGTCAAAAGAGATGAACTTCAATATGAAATTGACGGTCTTGTCATCAAAACAAATCTCATAGAGTCTCAAAAGGAATTAGGAAATACCAATAAAAGCCCGCGTTGGGCTGTTTCTTATAAATTTCCGGCAAAACAAGTTTCAACAAAAATTTTAAAGATACGCGTCCAAGTGGGGCGCACAGGGGCGCAGATCGGAAGAGCACACG
>JAIRQB010000155.1 GCA_031256695.1 Elusimicrobiota bacterium
CCGACAAATGACTTAAGAGTAATTTGTCGGCGTAAAACGCCGACAAATTACTCAAATGACTTTTAACTTTTTTTGCTTTTTGTTTTCTTTATTTTAAGACAATGGCAAAAGACAAAGAGGAAAACGGATTTTTTTAGTGAAAATGGATTGTGGCAGCGCTATGAGTTCTCGCACGCCGCAATGACACCAGGACGACATAACTTCGCTTGGCACTGTTTCTAAACTGCCGTTTTCCTTAACTCTTAACTTTTAACTTTTAACTTTTAACTCTTAAGAGTTATTTGGCGGCGCAGCCGCCACCAAGAAGTAAAGTCAGCAATGCGCCGACAAATTACTTAAGAGTTATTTGGCGGCGTAAAACGCCGACAAATTACTCAAGTGACTTTTTAGATTTCCAATTCTTAATTTTAAAAGAGGTCAAATGCCTACGATAGATATTAAAAATTTCAATCTTTTTTACGGCGATTTTCAGGCTTTAAAAAATATCAATATCTCTATTGCCGATAAAAAAATCACCTCTATGATAGGTCCTTCCGGTTGCGGCAAGTCCACTTTGCTGCGTTCAATAAACCGCATAAATGACACAATAGAAGGCGTCCGCATAGAAGGGGACATTTTAATAGACGGCGTAAATATCTATGACCCAAAAACTGATATAGACGATTTGCGCAAAAATGTCGGTATGGTATTCCAAAGACCAAATCCTTTTCCGCTGTCGGTTAGAGAAAACATTTCTTTTGGTCTCTATGTCAACCGCATCGCTTCATCAAAATCTGAAATAGACAATATAGTAAAAGAATCTTTAGAGGCTGTTCTTTTATGGGACGATATTAAGGATAAATTGAAAAAGTCGGCTTTGAGTTTGACTTTAGAGCAACAGCAGAGGCTCTGTATAGCGCGCGTGATAGCGGTAAAATCCAAAATAATTTTATTAGACGAGCCTTGTTCCTCATTAGACCCTGTGGCAACGCGCAGGATAGAGGAGTTAATGATAAGGTTGAAAGAGCAATACAATATATTGATAGTGACTCACAATATGCAGCAGGCGGCGCGGGTATCAGACGATACCGCTTTTATGCTTTTAGGCGAACTCATTGAATTTGATAAAACCAGCGCCATCTTTACAAATCCTAAACAAAAACAAACAGACGATTATGTTTCAGGAAGATTTGGATAGGGAAAATTGAACAAGTTAAGAGTTGTCAGAAAAACTTCAGCGGTAAAAATAAATTTGAAAGGTCAGTCCCAGCAATATGCGGTCAAAAAGGAGAAAACAATGCGTCATCTTGATATTGAAATTGACGATTTAAGAAGCAGTCTTGTCAATATGTCTAATTTGGTAAAAGAAATGATTAACTCAACTATAGACCAGTTGCTAATGAAGAGCGAAAGTTCTATCTCTATGATTGATTCTACAGAGAGAGAAGTTAATATTCAGCAAATTGTCATAGACGAGAAATGTTTAAAACTAATCGCTCTCTATCAGCCTGTCGGAATGGATTTGAGGTTTATCACTTCCGCTATGAAGATAAACAGCGATTTAGAAAGAATGGGCGATGAAGTTATAAATATCAGCCGTTCTTGGACGAATTTGGTTAAATACCCCGAATTTCAATCTCTTGCCGAACTTCCGAATTTGCCTAAAATGGCTGAAATAGTTAGAAAAATGGTGGAGGATTCTATAGCGGCTTTTAACACAAGCGATATAAAATTGGCGGATTCAGTTTTAAAGCAAGACGATGAAGTTGACGAATTAAAAGAGTATATTTTCAAAAATTTGGGCGAATTCATAAAAAAATCGCCGATAGATTCAATAATTTTTATTTCTATGGACATCATTTTCATTGTAAAAAGCATAGAAAGGATAGGCGCTCACGCCGCAAATATATGCGAGGACGTAATTTTTATGGCGCAGGGCAAAGATATAAGGCATCCTAAAGCCGTCAGCGCAAAATAGAATTTAAAGGAAAGGTTATGCAAAAATTAAATCTGCCTTTATTTCACAGCGGAAAAGTTAGAGATGTATATGATTTAGGCGAAAACTTTTTAATTGTCTCAACAGACAGAGTTTCCGCTTTTGACTATATACTCTCCGACGAGATAGCGCATAAGGGCGAAGTTTTAAATCAACTTTCCGCTTTTTGGTTTTCTAAAACAGAAGACATTATCCCCAATCACATAATTTCTGCAAACTTTGAAAATTTCCCGTCTGAGTTGCAAAAATACGGCTTTTTGCGCGGGCGCTCTATGATAGTTAAAAAAGCGCAAAGGATAGATATTGAATGTATTGTCAGAGGATATTTAGCAGGCTCGGGCTGGAAGGAATATCAAAAATCTAAAAGCGTTTCCTCTATCGCGCTCCCGCAAGGCTTAAAAGAATCTTCAAAACTCCCTTTCCCAATTTTTACTCCTTCAAGCAAAGAGGAAAAAGGAAAGCACGATGAGAATATAGATTTTGACGAGATGTCTAAAAGAATAGGCGCAGAAGCCGCCGAAAAATTGCGCGCCTTTTCAATAGCGCTTTATAAAAAGGCTTCTGAATACGCCCTGTCAAAAGGAATAATAATAGCAGACTCAAAATTTGAATTCGGCTTTTATAAAGACGGCATTATTTTAATAGATGAAATTTTTACACCAGACTCTTCAAGGTTTTGGGAATTGTCAAAGTATCAAGAGGGAAAGCCGCAAGACAGTTTAGATAAGCAGTTCATAAGAGATTATTTAGAAAAAATAAAATGGGATAAAAATTCCAAGCCGCCGAAACTGCCGCAAGAAATTATAGAGAAAACTATTGAAAAATATATCGGCGCATACAGCATTCTTACGGGAGAAAAATTCAATGTATAAAATAGAAGTTTTTATGAAAGAGCAGTTTAAAGACGGCAAAGCGGATTCTTTTTTAGACGATTTAAAGACTGCAGGCATAGATGGAATTTCAAAAGCGCGTTTTGCCGCGCTTTATTTTTTAGACGGGGAAATTGCCGCCGAAGATATAAAGAAAGCGGCTGAAGAGTTATTTGCCGACAAAATTACGCAAGATTTTTTAATCTCAACAACAGACGGCGAAAATGCTGAAAACAAAGACAAAGAAATATCTATTGAAATTCAATACAAGAAAGGCGTTACGGACAATGCCGCTAAAAGCGCATTAAAGGCTCTTGCGGATTTAAATATAAGCGGAAATATTTCTGTTAAAACGGGGCGTAAATATTATTTAAACGGCGGTATTTCCAAAGAAATGGCTGAGACTATCGCTTATAAAATTTTAGCGAATGCTCTGATAGAAGAATGCAGAATACAATTTTAAACGTCAAAGACGTTTGAGATAAGGGAGTTTTTATGTTTGCCGGCACAATAGAATTTGTAGAACTTTCAGAATTGCAATTGCTCCGTTTAAGCAGGGATAAGGTTTTATCTCTGTCTTTGCGCGAGATGAAGACGATGCAGAATTATTTTCAAAAACTCCAAAGAAATCCGACAGATATTGAGATTGAAACTACAGCCCAAACTTGGAGCGAACATTGCAAACATAAAACTCTTATGTCTCCGATAGAATATGTCTTTGAATGCGGCAGCAGAAAAGATAAAACTAGAATTCAAAATTTATTGAAAGAGACTATTTTTAAATCGGCTCAAGAATTAAATAAAAAATGGTGTCTGTCTGTTTTTAAAGACAATGCGGGCATTATTGATTTTGACGGTAAATATGCCGTCTGTTTTAAAGTTGAAACTCACAATCACCCAAGCGCATTAGAGCCTTATGGCGGAGCCGCCACCGGCATAGGCGGAGTTATAAGAGATATTCTTGCGGCTGGTCTAGGCGCAAAGCCTTTGGCAAATACGGATGTTTTTTGTTTTGGGGATATAAATGCCGAGCGTTCAAAAATACCAGAAGGAATTTCTCATCCGCGTCGGATAATGAAAGGCGTAGTATCAGGCATTAGAGATTACGGCAATAAAATGGGCATTCCGACTGTAAACGGAGCCGTCTGTTTTGACGAAGGCTATACGGCAAATCCTCTCGTCCATTGCGGAACAATGGGAATTTTGCCTAAAAATAAAATAGAAAAAGGCGCAAAGAAAGGAGACTTGATTTTGCTTGCAGGCGGCAGAACAGGGCGCGATGGAATACACGGAGCGACTTTTTCTTCTATTCAATTAGATTCAAAGTCCGATGTGAATGCAGTTCAAATCGGTTCTCCAATAGAGGAGAAAAAACTTTTAGACGCTTTATTAAAAGCAAGAGACTTAAATTTATATACCTCTTTAACGGATTGCGGCGCGGGAGGTCTTTCAAGCGCTGTAGGAGAATTAGGAAAAGACACAGGGGTCAAGGTTGAATTAAATAAAGTTCCTTTGAAATACGAAGGTCTTGAGCCTTGGGAGATTTGGGTGTCGGAGGCTCAAGAGAGAATGGTCTTTTCTGTTGCTCCTAAAAATAGAAATAAAATTTTAGAGGTTTTTAAAGCCGAAGATGTTGAGGCTGTTTTCATCGGGGAATTCACAGACGACCAAAAACTTACCATCTTTTACAATGATGAAATGATAGCCGAACTTGATATGGATTTTCTGCACGAGGGAGTTCCCAAAACATTAAAGACGGCGCATTATAAAGAGCCGAATGAAGTTTTGCAAAAAAGCGTCAAAATGGGTTCTTCTGCGCTTCTTAAATCTTTAAAAAAAGTTTTGGCTGATTTAAATGTCTGCTCTAAAGAATGGATTATAAGGCAATATGATTTTGAAGTTCAGGGACAGACTGTCGTCAAACCTTTGCAAGGTTCTTCTATAGAAGATTCCGCTCCTTCCGATGCCGCTGTCATCTGTCCTTTTACCGTTGTGAAAGGAACGAAAAAAGGCATTGTTTTATCCAATGGAATAAATCCCCAATACGGAAAGAAAAATATTTACAAAATGGCGTCTTGCGCCGTAGAGGAAGCGCTGAGAAATGCGGCTGCAACAGGCGCTAATATAGAGAAAACAGCCTTGCTTGATAATTTCTGCTGGGGCAATACCAACAACCCCGAAGTTTTAGGCTCTCTTGTGCGCGCGGCGCAGTCTTGCTATGAAGCGTCTAAAAATTTTGAAACGCCTTTTATTTCAGGCAAAGACAGTCTGCACAATGAATATGCCGTCAATTCTCAAAAATTTTCAATACCGCCCGCTCTTTTAATATCGGCTATAGGAGTTATAGACGATATTTCAAAAACATTGACAGTTCCTTTTAAAGAGAGCGGAAATAAAGTTTTTATTTTAGGGCTGACGAGGAATGAAATAGGCGGCTCTGTTTTTGCCGCAATGCAAAAAATGCAAAAAGGCATAGTTCCTCAAGTTTATTATAAAGAGTCCAAACCAATAATGCTTTCTCTCTATAAAGCAACTCAAGCGGGAATTTTACAAGCCTGTCACGATATAAGCGGCGGCGGAATAGCAACGGCTATATGCGAGATGGCTTTTGCAAGTTCAAAAGGGGTTCATATAGATATAGACGCTGTTTCAGCCGCCTCTGATATGACGCCGGCGGAGATTTTGTTTTCCGAGTCAAATGGAAGATTTATCGTTGAGGTAAAAGCAGGGGATATAAAAAAGTTTAAACAGATTTTTACAAATTGCATTTTTGCCGAGATTGGTTCTGTAACAGACGATAATAAAGTTTCTTTTGAGAGCAAGAAAAATAAAATTTCTTTTGAAGAGTCAAATGAAGTTTTGCTCAATATCTGGCGGCAGCCGATGCTCAATGTTTAAAACGCAAAAATTCAAAATTAAAAGTTAAGAATTAACAGCAAATGTTTGAAGGGCAGACGGCGGACACAAAATTTAAGAAGCGGGACTGATGTTTTTTACTTTCAAAAGGAGCATACATGATTACAAAAGATTTGATTTTAAGGATTTTTTCTGCGGCAAATATATTGAGATGGAATGACCACATAAGACCTCTTGATTTTTTTGAATTAGACAAGCAAAGCCATAAGATGATAATCGCTTTCATAACGGCGAAATTTGAAGAAGAAAACGGCTCGCAAATTGATTGGATTAAACTAATTGAAGGCGGCATTTTTGAATTTTTTCACAGAATAATGCTTACAGATTTAAAGCCTGAAGTTTTCCACGAACTTATGTCTAAAAAGAAAAAAGAAATAAACGCTTGGGTTTTAAATATTTTAGATAAAGAAATTGAGCCTTTGGGCTGCGGAATAAAAGACAGAATTGCGGCTTATTTAAGCGATGATGAATATGCAAAGACAGAAAAAAGGATTTTATCAGCCGCTCATTGTATGGCTACAAAATGGGAATTCGGCATCATCTATCCTTGGAATTCTATGCTTTACGGCATAGAGCAGACCAAGAGAGAAATAGACGATACTATAGCCTCTTTTGACGATTTGTCAGGCATTAGGAAACTTGTAATAAATAGAAAGTATTATGGTTTTTTGGATTTATGCGGGCAGTTGAGATTTCAGCAGAGATGGGCGCAGTCTTTTAGAATTCCTAAAACTACAGTTTTAGGGCATATGCTGACAGTTGCGCTTTTTTCTTATATTTTCTCTCTGCAGACGGGAGTTTCTTCTGCAAGACTTATCAATAATTTTTACTCTTCTCTATTCCACGATTTGCCTGAAATACTTACAAAAGACATAGTCCGCCCTATAAAATCTTCTGTGGAAGGGCTTGAAGACATAATAAAACTCTACGAGGAAAAGCAGATAAATGAAAAAGTCTTGCCGCTTTTGCCCGCTGAATGGCATACTCAGATGAAATACTTTATACAAGACGAGTTTTCAGATAAGATAATTGAAAACGGCGTTATAAAAAAAGTAGAAAATGCTGCGGAATTTGACGATGACAAATACAATGCCGTAGACGGAACTCTTGTTGAAATTTGCGATAAATTATGCGCTTATATAGAAGCCTCTATGGCTTTAGAATACGGCATAAAATCAACAATCCTTATAAATTCAAAAGCCGCCCTTTATGAAAAATATTCAAAAAAGAATAAAGGGAATATAAACTTCAAAGAAATTTTTGATTATTTTCACGGGAAATAGAAAATGAAAAACGGATTTTTAAAAGCCGCCTCAGCCTCGCCGGAAATCAAATTAGCAAATCCTCCCTCAAATGCAGAAGAAATCATAAAAATCATAAATAAGGCTCATTCTTTGGGGATAGAACTTTTAGTATTTCCTGAGATGTGCATTAGCGGATATACTTGCGGCGAATTGTTTTTGTCTGACTCTCTTATAAAGGAGTCCATTGCGGCAATTCAAAAAATATCTCTTTCTTTAAAAAACAAAGAAATGCTCGTCTTTATAGGCGCTCCAATGCTTTTTAACGGCAAACTCTATTCTTGCGCCGTCTCTTTGCAAGGCGGAAATATTTTAGGAATAGTTCCCAAAACCGCTATACCGGGATACGGAGAATTTTATGAGCCGCGCCATTTTTCAAGCGGAAAAGGCATTGACGGTAAAATTATTATAGACGGCAAAGAAATTCCTTTCAGCGCCGATTTGATTTTTAAAGACGCCGAAAATGAAAGCATAAAAATTGCCGCTGAAATTTGCGAGGATTTATTTATCCCCGACCCTCCTTCAATAAAACACGCAAAAGCGGGCGCTTCAATTATTGTAAATCTGTCCGCTTCAAATGAAGTAATAGGCAAGAGCTCTTATAGGAAAACTTTAATCAAAGCCCAAAGCGGAAGGCTCTCTTGCGCATATATTTATGCATCGGCGGGCAAGGGCGAATCTGTAAGCGATTTAATTTTTAGCGCCCACAGAATCATCGCTGAAAACGGCGTTATTTTAGCCGAGGGCAAATTGTTTGAAAGCGGAATCACCGTAACGGATATAGATATTCAAAGACTTATGTTTGAAAGGCGGCGTCTAAATGTTTTTGAGACAGAAATTTGCGCTCACAAAATGATAGATGTTCATTTCAGCGAAAATCCCAAGATGGTTTTAGACAGGAAATTTTCTCAAACTCCTTTTGTGCCTGATAGAAAAGAAATTATTTCTCAAAGGGCTGAAATTATTTTGCAGATGCAGTCCCGGGCTCTCGCCGATAGATTAGAGAGGACAAAAACAGAGGCAGTGATAGGCGTTTCAGGCGGTTTGGATTCTTGTCTTGCTTTGCTCGTAATAGTTAGGAGTTATGAGATTTTAAAAAGGGATAGACGGGGCATTATTGCCGTCACTATGCCTGGACCAGGCACAAGCGTTAAAACGCTCTCAAATGTTTCAAAACTTGCCGAGGCTTTAGAGATAAAGATTGATGAAATTCCGATTTTAGACGCAGTTGAAAGACATTTAAAAGACATAAAGCACAGTGGCAATAAAGATATAGTTTATGAAAATGCTCAAGCCAGAGAGCGTTCTCAAATTTTGATGGATTTGGCAAATGATAGAGGCGGCATTGTTGTAGGAACGGGCGACCTTTCAGAAATTGCTTTGGGCTGGAATACATATAACGGCGACCACATATCTATGTATGGAGTAAACGCTTCTATTCCTAAAACTTTGGTGAAGTATTTAGTTTCAAACGAGGCTCAAAGAGTTGAAAAATATAGAGAGGTTTTAAACGATATTTTAAATACTGAAATCAGCCCTGAATTGCTGCCTGCAAAAAACGGCTCAATATCTCAAAAGACAGAAGACATTATAGGACGCTATATTTTGCACGACTTCTTTTTATATTACTTTGTCCGCTTTGGGAAAAATCCAAAAGATATTTTCTTTTTAGCGCAAGAGGCTTTTAAAGGCGTATTTCCAAAATCTCAAATAGAAAAGACTTTGCAGATTTTTATAAACCGCTTTTTTAAAAATCAATTTAAGAGGAATTGTTTCCCTGACGGGATAAAAGTAGGGACTATTTCATTGTCTCCAAGGGGCGATTGGAGAATGCCGAGCGAAGCCTGCGAGGATATTTGGCAGTTGTAAGCAGCCTAATGAAATTGAGAAGCGGGAATTAAAAAACGGATTTTAAATATTGTTTTGCAAACGCTTTACGTTTTGTGTTCGCAATTCTTAACTCATAATTTATCAGACAGTTCATAAAAAAGGAGGGAGTATGATTAAATTCGGCACATCAGGCTGGCGCGGCATAATAGCCGATGACTTTACTTTTGACAATGTAAAAATAGCGGTTCAGGCGATTGCAAATCTCGTAAAAGAGGAAAAATCTGCGGGACAAGGAATTATTATAGGCTATGACACGAGATTTTTATCGGAAGATTTTGCAAAGTTGAGCGCTCAAGTTTTGGCGGCAAACGGCATAAAATCTTTTTTGTGCAAAAGGGATGTCCCCACGCCTGTCCTATCTTTTGAAATTATCCGTTCAAAACTTATAGGCGCTATAAATTTTACGGCAAGCCACAATCCGTATAATTATAACGGCATCAAGTATTCGCCTTCTTGGGGCGGTCCAGCCTTGCCTGAAACTACTCAAAAAATAGAAAAATTTTGCGCTTCAATAAATTCAAAAGATGTAAAGACGGCGGATTTTGAAGAGGCGCTCCGCGGCAATCTCATAGTAAAGTATGACCCGCGTCCCGCCTATTTAAAACGCATAAAACAACTGATAAATTTCGCCGCTATAAAAAAAGCGCGCATAAAAATAGCCGCAGACGTCCTTCACGGAACTGCCGCGGGCTATATTGACGAACTTTTAGATTATGCGGGCATAAAATCGCAAATCATAAATACAAACCGCAATCCTCTTTTTGACGGGCGTTCGCCCGAGCCTTCTCTGTCTAATCTATCGGAACTTTTGAAAATTGTTAAAAAAGGCAATTACAAATTAGGAATTTCAACAGACGGCGATGCCGATAGATTCGGCATTATAGATTCAAATGGAACTTTTATAACTCCCAATCAAATAATAGCGCTCTTGCTTTATCATTTAAATAAAACAAGAGGCTGGACGGGTATAGCGGCGAGGAGCGTAATGACAAGTCATTTAATAGATAAAACGGCGGCGGCGCTTGGGAAAATAGAAGTTGTTGAAACTCCCGTAGGCTTTAAATATATAGGCGATATTATGGTCAACAACGCCGACAATTTTATTATCGGCGGGGAAGAATCGGGAGGGCTGACTATCAGAGGGCATATCCCTGAAAAAGACGGCATACTCGCTTGCCTTCTTGCGGCTGAAGCCGTTGCTATGCATAAAAAATCAATTTCTGCCGTTTTAAAAGATATAGAAAAACTCGCGGGCAAGGTTTTAACGGAGAGATTGAATTTTCATCTGCCTCTTGAAACTATGGAAAATTTTAGAAACAAATTAAAAACTGAAAATATAGAAAGTTTTGCCGGTCTTGCCGTTCAAAAAAGAATAAGCATAGACGGCGATAAATTTATTTTAGACGATAATACTTGGATAGGATTTAGGCTTTCAGGCACAGAGCCGGTAGTTAGACTATACGCTGAAGCCGACGGCAATACTAAAATGAATAAACTATTAAAATACGGGACGGATTTTGTCTATGGAAAACAATGAAGAACATAAAACTACTTTAAGAGAAAAATTTGCTGTTTTAATCAAAAAGCATCTTGTAATGGGGATTATCATTATAATTCCCCTGTGGCTGACGTATTTTGTAGCGTCAATTTTATTCAACTGGACGAGCAGTTTCACTTTTCCCGTCATCAATGTTTTTACTTCAGATAAGAGATGGGTTTATATCATTGCGAAAGCGAGCAGTTTTTTTCTGTCAATAGCGCTCGTCTGCCTTTTAGGCTTTTTTACAAATAAAGTTTTGGGCAAAAATGTAATCAACTTTTTTGAGAGTTTGCTAGGCAAAATTCCAATGCTCGGCGCGGTTTATTTTGCCGCTAAGCAATTTGTTCACTTTATTTTTACAGACGATAAAAGCAAAGGTTTTAAACAAGTCGTCTTTGTGCCTTATCCTACAGATAAGTCTTATTGCGCCGCTTTTTTGGCAAATGAGCAATTTGTCAACGGAGAAAAAAGGTATTGCGTTTTTATGCCGACGACGCCTAATCCTTCAACTGGTTTTTTAATGCTCTATAAAAAAGAAGATGTGATTTTCACAAAATACACTATAGAAGAGGCTTTTCAATTTATAATTTCTGTAGGAGTCATATCATTAGACAGCGCAAAACAGGGCGAAGAAATTGAAGAAATTCAAGAGCAGATAGAAAAGTTGAAAGACTCGGCGACAGAAGACGGCAGAGAGGAAAATTGAGGCGGCAAGATGCAGATATATGAATATAAAGCGTCAAATCTATAATTCTTAAAACAGATGTTTTAATCTCTTAAAAGCGGCGCAAATTTTTAACTTGCCGCTTTCTTGCTTTTGCGGCGTTAAACAGGCTTTTTCCGACGGGAAAAGCCTGTTTTTTTTGATATAATGACGGCGGAAAATCAAGTAAAATCCAAATAAAAAACAATAAAAGGAGAGTTTTATGACGGCAAATAATTATGATGCCTCAAACATTCAAATTTTGGAGGGGCTTGAAGCGGTCAGAAAAAGACCCGCTATGTATATCGGCTCTACGGGAACGGCAGGGCTTCACCACTTAGTTTATGAAGTCGTTGACAATTCCATAGACGAGGCTTTGGCGGGTTTTTGTAAAAATATAGAAGTAATCATTCACCCCGACAATTCTGTCACAGTTATAGACGACGGGCGCGGAATTCCCGTTGACCCGCATCCGAAATATCCGAAAATGTCCGCTCTTGAAGTAGTCCTTACAAAACTCCACGCGGGCGGGAAATTTGACAAAGACTCTTATAAAGTTTCAGGGGGGCTTCACGGGGTCGGAGTTTCTTGCGTAAACGCCTTAAGCGATTTATTAGAGGCGGAAGTTTATAGGGACGGAAAAATTTATAAACAGAGTTATTCTAAAGGCATTCCGTTAGGACCAGTAAAAAGCGAGGGGAAAACCGACGAGAGAGGCACAAAAATTACATTCCACCCTGACCCTGAAATTTTTACGGCTACCGTTTATTCTTTTGACACTTTGACCAATAGATTAAGAGAACTCGCTTTTTTAAACGCGGGGACAAATATCAGAATTTCAGACGAGAGGACTGATAAAGAGCATATTTTCAATTATGACGGCGGCATAAAAACTTTTGTCCAATACTTAAACACAAATAAAAATGTAATAAACAAAGAGCCGATTTATTTTTATAAAGAAAAAGACGGAGTAATTGTTGAATCTGCCATGCAGTATAATGATTCTTACAATGAGCAGATTTTTACTTTCGTAAACAATATAAACACAGTTGAAGGCGGAACTCATTTGACAGGTTTCCGTTCCGCTTTGACAAGAGTAGTAAACGACTATATCAAGAAAAATGAAATCTCTAAAAATAAAGATTTAACTCTTTCAGGCGAGGATGTGCGGGAAGGGCTGACGGCAGTTTTATCTATAAAAGTTCCAAATCCTCAATTTGAAGGGCAGACAAAAACTAAACTCGGAAATTCAGAAGTTGAAGGCATAGTGAAGTCAGCCGTAGGCGATGCTTTGGCAATTTTTTTAGAGGAAAACCCGGGCATATCTTCTCAAATTTTAGAAAAGGCTATAAATGCGGCAGAAGCCAGAGAAGCGGCGCGGAAAGCCCGAGAATTGACTCGCAGAAAAGGCGCTTTAGACTCTTCTTCTCTGCCGGGCAAACTCGCAGACTGTTCTGAAAGAGACCCTCAAAGAGCGGAACTCTTTATTGTAGAGGGAGACTCAGCGGGCGGCAGCGCAAAACAAGGGCGCGACAGGACATTCCAAGCGATTTTGCCTTTGCGCGGCAAAATTTTAAATGTTGAAAGAGTGCGTCTTACTAAAATGCTTGCCAATGAAGAAATAAAAACTTTAATTACAGCCATAGGCGCGGGCATAGGCAAAGACGAGCAGGATTTCAATATAGACAAAGCGCGTTATCACAAAGTAATAATAATGACAGATGCCGACGTTGACGGCGCTCATATCAGGACTTTGCTCTTGACTTTCTTTTATAGGCATATGCCTCAACTTTTAGAAAAAGGCTATATCTATATAGCCCAGCCTCCTCTCTATAAAGTTAAAAAGAATAAAAAAGAAATGTATTTAGATTCTGAGGCTGAATTGGATAAGTTTTTATTCGCTCAAGCCCTTGACGGAATGTCCTTATTCTTACTCAAAGACGGCAAAGAGAGCGCTGAAATTGACGAGAAAAAACTCCGTCAAATTACGGCAAATATAAGCGAACTAGATTCTTTGCTTAAAAAGATTCAAAAGAAAGGCGTTTTTTGGAAAGATTATTTGACATTTCGGCAAGAAAAACGGAAAGGCGGCAAACTGCCTATGTATAGAGTAGTTCAAGATGGAGAGAGCAAATACATTTATTCAGATAAAGAGTGGAAAGAATTTAAAGAGAAACTTTTGGCAAAGAGGAAAGAATTGGAAAAAGACGAGACGGCTCAAAAAGCCGATATAGCGGCAGAAGAAATTATCCCCGAATACAAAGATTTATGGGAATTGCCGCTCATAGATAAATTGGCTGATACAATAGAAAGCGAAGGGCTGCATTTAGAGCATTACGGCGAGGCGCACGAGAAACCCGTATATAGATTAAAAGAAACTTCTCAAAAAGCGGGCGACTTTTTTGACTTGCATTCCACCGATGAACTTTTAAAAACTGTCCGCGAATTAGGCAATAAAGGAGCGGCGATACAGCGCTATAAAGGTTTAGGCGAAATGAACCCTGAACAATTATGGGAGACAACTATGGATGCAAAACACAGGAAACTCCTTCAAGTGACTTTAGACGATGCTGTAGAAACAGACAGGATTTTTACAACTCTTATGGGAGATCAAGTTGACCCGAGGCGGAAATTTATTCAAGCCAATGCATTAGATGTTAGGAATTTGGATATTTAGCGCCTGACTTTCGGCAAAATCAAATGAAAAAAAATATAGTTTTGACGGGTTTTATGGGAACGGGTAAAACCGTTACGGGAAAACTTTTAGCGGAAAAATTGCGGATGGATTTTTATGACAGCGATGAGTTGATAGAAAAGAGAGAAAAAAAGACTATAAACGCTATTTTTGCCGAGAAGGGAGAAAGTTTTTTTAGAAGCATAGAGAGCGCCGTTTTAAGAGATTTGAGTTTAAAACAAAATGCCGCCGTATCGCTCGGCGGCGGCGCTGTTTTAAATAAAGAAAATATCAATATTTTTAGGAAAACCTCTCTTATAATAAATTTAACCGCGCAGCCTGAAACCATTTATCAAAGAATAAAAGACAATTCAGACAGACCTCTTTTAAACAAAAAAAATCCATTGCAGGAAATCCAAAAATTATTGAACTTTAGAAAAGATTTTTATGCCGACGCCGATTTTGTTTTTGACACAGACGGCTTAACGCCGCAATCAGCAGTAGATTTGATAATAAAAACGGTAATAAAAAGTTAAAAATTAAGGAAAAGAAATTTTAGAGTTGTTAACTGATATGCCGCAGCCGTTGCAGACGGCAGCGGCTCATAAACTTTTCACTTTTCACTTTTCACTTTTAACTCTTGAGAGTTATTTGGCGGCATAAAACGCCGCCAAACAACTCAATTAACTCTTAATTTATTGATTTCTTATTTGGAGCAAGCAATGAATGAAAAACAATACATTTATATTGTTCAAGCATTATTAGAGTTTTCAAAATGCAAAATAGGCAAAACTAATAATTTGGAAAGAAGGCTAAAGGAGTATAACAACACTACGGGTAAATCCAAAGAAAATGCTTCTCAATATCTTTTCACTTGCGAGGTAAAAGATATGGCGCAGTTGGAAAAAGACATAAAAGAGAATTTCCCGCATTTGCGCGAGGAAAAGAGCCGAGAGATATATTTTTATAATTCTGAATTGTTTAAAGATTATGTTGCATTTATAAAAGCCCACAAATTATTTATAAGAGAAATTTCTATAAAAAGAGATGATAAAAATCAGATAGTAAAAATTGTCAAAAAGACAACTCCCACTCTTGCCGAGCGGAAAGTATCGCGCAGAGATATATTGCAGCAGGCTCAAAAAGTAAACAATGATGAATTTTATACGCGCTACGAGGACATTGAAAAAGAAATAAGAATGTATGATAAAAAGATTTGGAAAGATAAAGTTGTTTTCTGTAATTGCGATGATGCAGTTGACGGCGATAGAGATGAAAACAAAACATCGGCATTTGCTCTGTATTTTCTGCATAATTTTAACGGCTTGAAATTAAGAAAACTAATCTGCACGCATTATGACGGCGGGATAGATTTATTTCACACAGGGAGTTCAACGGGCTATATATTTACAAAGATTGGATTTAAAGAAGTGACTAAACACCCAAAGGGGTATTCGGGCAGTTTTGACGACCCGCTTTCATTAAAAATACTCAAAGAGGAAGCGGATATTGTCTGCACAAATCCTCCGTTTTCAAAGGCAATAGAGTATTGGAAAATAATAATTGGAAGCGGCAAAAAGTTTTTAATTATTTCTAACTTCACTAATCCTGTAACGACAGCATTTATTCCGTATTTTAAAAACAAGCAAGTGTGGGCGGGGTATAACCGCGTTGATTGGTTTGAAAATTCCAAGCGGCAAATTGTCAGCGCATCGGGGCATTGGTATACAAATATCCGTATAAAAGACAGACCAAAATATAAGAATTTAAAAATAGTTCCATTAAAAGAGATACCTGAAAAACATAAAAAATTTGACGACGACAAAGTATTGTTGACAGACAGCAATTATATTCCAAGCGACTACAAGAAACCTTTCGCGGTATCCGCTTATCCTATTTTGAGCGGAGTTTTAGAAAAGGGTTATAAACTTCATCAAGATAAAGAATATTATCCGTATATAAAAGGCAAAAGATG
>JAIRQB010000175.1 GCA_031256695.1 Elusimicrobiota bacterium
CCTGACAAAATTGTTTTAGCGTCTTGCGGAGATAAAAACTTTTCTGTTTCTATCCAAACATTTTCAGAATGCGAGCGGAAAACAGGAACTCTAACGCAAGAAGCGCTCACCTCTATTGAATTATCTCCCATAATTTTTTTCGTCTCATTTGTCATTTTCATCTCTTCTTTTGTATAGCCGTTTTCTGTGAATTGGTCTATATGCGGGATTAAATTGAAAGCGATTTGCGCCTGAAATTTAGAAGGCTTTGGAATTTGCTCTCCGGCAGCCCAAGCGCGCATTTGCATTGTAAGTTCGTCTATGCCTCTCTGCCCCGCTCCCGAGACGCTTTGATAAGTTGATACTATTACTCTTTTTATTTTTACGGCATCGTGTATCGGTTTTAAAGCGACAACCATCTGTATTGTTGAACAATTTGGATTTGCTATGAGTTTTTTATCTTTTGATAAAACTTGAGGATTTACTTCTGGGACAATAAGGGGAATTTCCGCATCCATTCTCCAAGCGCTTGAATTGTCTATGACAAAGCAATTGTCTGCGGCAAAGAAAGGCGCAATCTCTTTTGAAACGGAAGCGCCCGCGCTAAAGAGCGCTATATCTATTCCCTTTCCTCCGTCTTTTGTCAAAACTTCAACGGGAAATTCAGCGCCTTTAAATGTTAACTTTTTGCCCGATGAGCGCTCTGAAGCAAAAAACTTGATATTTTCAACGGGGAAATTTCTCGCCTCAAGCATTCTTATCATTTCAAGACCTACGGCGCCCGTAGCGCCCGCTACTGCAACTTTATACTTTTTCATTTGCGCGCTCCTTTAATGTTTGAAAAAAATTAAAAATTCCTGCTGTTAAATTTCATTTTTCTGTCGGCATTATACCTAAAACAATTTTCAGACGCTGAAATTTTATCTCTATGAAAAACGATTTTGATTTTGATTTTAAAGGGTAAAAAAACAAAGGGGAGTTTTTTACTGCCGCGGTAAAAAGGGGAAAATTTTATGCCGCTTTTGAGACATTTTTATCTCTATTTAGAGCCGTTTAGATAAGACTCTATAGCGTCAAAGTTGACCTGCCATTTATTTGTGCCTTCGGGCTTATATATAAAACCTTTTATTTCCAATAAACTCAAAACATTTGAAGCCCTCGCCGAGCCTCCGAAAATTGTCTTTAAAATATCGTGAGAAACTCTTTTCCTCTCTAAAATAAGTTTTAAAGCGGGGATTAAATCTCTTGTGTTTTTTTCTGAATCTGCATCATAAATGCCCGGCTCTGCCGTTATTTCCTCAACAATAGGCTCGTAAATCCTTGGGAAGTCTTGCTCATTTATAAAGTCTAAAACTCTTTGAGTCTCTTTTAGAGATACAAAAGCGCCTTGCAATCTTATTGGTCTTGCTTCAGTGGGCGGAAAAAAGAGCATATCGCCTTTGCCGAGCAGAGATTCCGCCCCCATCATATCCAAAACAACTCTTGAATCTATTTTTGAAGTCGTTTGAAAAGACATTCTAGCGGGGAAATTTGCCTTTATTATGCCCGTAATTACATTTACGGAAGGTCTCTGCGTTGCAAGTATTAAATGTATGCCGACTGCCCTTGACATCTGAGCGAGGCGCTGTATTGAATCTTCAATTTCTTTTTGAGCGGTCAGCATTAAATCTGCGAGTTCGTCTATTATTACGACAATATAAAACTCCTTCTGCCCGCCTGTTTCAATCATCTTGGCATTGTATTCCTCTATATTTCTTACCATAACTTGAGCGAATTTCTCATAGCGTTCTTCCATAACTACAGCCAACTTTTTTAAAGCCATAGCCGCTTCTTTCGGATTTACAATGATGTCGGCGTCTGCCGCTTTTACCATAGGATTGTATAAATGGGGAATGTCTTTATAGATGGGCATTTCAACTCTTTTAGGGTCTATGAGGAGGAATTTCACTTCGTCAGGGCGCGCTTTAAAAAGCATTGAGAGAATAATTGAATGAATGCTGACGCTTTTGCCTGAACCCGTAGCGCCCGCTATCAAGAGATGAGGCATAGATGATAATTGAGCGGTATAAGGCTCTCCGTCTGTCATTTTTCCCAAAGCGATAGTCAATAAATTGCGCGAATTTTCAAAAACTGAACTTTCAATTATGCCGCGCAAACCGACTTTTGAACTTTCGGGATTCGGCACTTCTATGCCCACAGCCGATTTTTCAGGTATAGGCACAATTCTGATAGAGGCGCTTTTCATAGTTAAAGAGAGATTGTCAACAATACTTGAAAGAGATTGTATCTTCATACCTTTGCCGAGAGTCAAATCATATCTTGTAATTACTGGACCTGTGATAATCTCGCCTACTTCAGCCTCAATGTCAAATTCAGCAAGAGTGTTTTTTAAAAGTTCCGCTCTTTCCATCAATTCTTTGGCATTTGCCTTTGAGTCTATTGTTTTGTCTTTTTCTAAAAGGTCTGCGGGCGGCAATTTATAATCTAAATCTCTGCCCGCTATTTTGTCTGTCTTTTTATCTTTTTTAGGCTCTTTTTTTGAATTGTCTTTGACTACGATATTAGGCTCTCGGCTTGGATTTGAAAAAAGCGGCTCTGCTTTTTGATTGGATTTTTGCGGGATTTCAGGCTTTTTCTCTAAAATTTTCGGCTGTTTTTCTTTTTCTTCTTTTTTAGCGCCTAAATATGAAAAGAATTTAGCGCAGAGAGAAAAAATTGAAATTCTAAACAGACTTAAAAAAGAATAGATGAAAATTATAAAAACGGCGCAAGCGGCAAGTTTAAAGCCGAGTAATTGAGATATGAGCGGAAAGAGTTTGACGCCAATCCATCCATTGCTTGCCTTTATAAGAAAGGCTTTTTTTAGCGGTATGCAAAGCGCGCAAAGAGATAGGATAGATAAGACAGACCAAAGGAAATCGCTTTTGCGTCTAATGTCTTTTTTGCTGATTCTGACGATAAAATACCATAAAAGTATTATGGGCAAAAGGTATGCGGCAATGCCGAATTGCTGAAAAGCGATATTGGCGAAAGCCTTGCCGATTATGCCCGATTCTTCAGGCAAAACAAGAGCATATCCGCTCACAAATGCCGATAAAGCAAAAAACAGGGCTGTTATATCCCTGTTTTTTGTTGTTTTTTTAGAATTTTTTTGGCTCATTTTTATTCTGTCTGAAACGGCACAACTTGCAGGTTATACCTAAAAACAACCTCTCCGCCTTTTACCGTGATAGTAACTTCGGTTTGTCCTACAGCATTTCCATCTATTACGTAATACTTATTTTTTAAATCTAATTCTGGTAAGCCCTTT
>JAIRQB010000004.1 GCA_031256695.1 Elusimicrobiota bacterium
TCGGCGCATTGCCGACTTTACTTCTTGGTGTCGGCTGCGCCGACTCCGAAACTCTTAACTTTCAACTCAATAAGCAATAGAAAAAACGTCGGCAGTTTGCGTAATTTGTCAACGAAGCCGAGACCAAGAAGTAAAGTCGGCAATGCGTCGCCAAATTATGCTGAAGCATTTTGTTTGAAGCAAAATGTTTCAAACAATGGAATTTTGTTAAAATTTTTGCCAGACTTTAATCTCAAAAATTTCAGCGGCGAAGCCTCTTGCCGACTTTGATACTTGGTGTCGGCTTGCTGACTTTGATACTTGGTGTCGGCTGCCGACTTTGAACTTGATGTCGGCTGCAGAAATTTTTGAAGGCAGAGAGAAGGAAATACATCAAAGGAGGAAATCTATGAAACACGTAGTAAACGTAGCAGTCAGAGAGCCGGATTTAGATCCGCGCAGTTTGCGCGCCCGCGTAAAGGACAGACAAGATACGGAAGGCGCTAAGAAAGAGGTTCTACGCGACACTTATTATTTGATTTGCCGCAAAGATGAGAAAAAAGAAAAGCCTGGTCCCACAAGAAGGCTTACTTGCGGTCACACTACGATTTATCCTACAGGCTCAACAACGGGTCACGCTCACGACGATATGGAAGAAATTTATTATTTTGTATCAGGCGAGGGAACGATGGTAGTAGGCGATGACACTTTTGATGTAAAAGCCGGTGATGCTTGTTATGTGCCGCCCGGACAATATCACACCACAATTCAAAAAGGCATTATGCCGCTTGTAATTTTGTGGACAACCTGTAGAGTTGACGGAGACGCTTCTTTGAATAAGTAAAAACTATAATGGCGGGCAAAGCGGGAGGGCTTTCCCGCCTTTTAAAGTTTTAGGAAGGAGGATAACTGATGAATCAACTTTTGATAAATGGAAAATGGACTGATGCAAAAGACGGGGCAAAAATGCCCGTCTATGACCCGCGGACAAATAAAATGATTGCAGAAGTTGCAAAAGCGGGCAAAAGCGATGTTTTAGAAGCGATAGAGGCGGCTAATAATGCTTTTCCAAAATGGGCTAAAACGCCTCTCTATGAGAGAACAAAACTTTTAAGAAAAGCCGCTGAAATCGTCCGCAAAAACCGCGAAGAGATTGCTAAAGCGATGACTTTAGAGCAGGGCAAACCTTTTAAAGAAGCCCTCGGCGAAGTTGACAAAGGCGCAGATATACTTATCTATTATGCAGAAGAGGGCGAAAGGGTTTATGGACGCATAATTCAAAATGCTGAAAACGATATTCAAAGCGCTGTAATTTATCAACCGATTGGAGTATGCGCGGCAATAGTCCCTTGGAATTATCCCGTAGAATTGCTTGCTTGGAAAATCGGCGGCGCTATGGCGGCGGGCTGTTCTATTATTTGCAAATTCTCATCTGAGACGCCTATCAATTCTGCTCTGTTTATAAAATATATACAAGAAGCGGGTTTTCCAAACGGCGTTATCAATTCGCTAAACGGCTCAGGCGATGAAATAGGTTCAGTTTTGCTTGAAAGCCCAAAAGTAAAGAAAGTCGCTTTTACAGGTTCAACTTCAGTAGGGCTTGAAGTTTTAAAACTCTGCGCTCCAACTCTTAAAAAAACTTCTATGGAATTGGGCGGCAGTCTTCCTATGCTGATTTTTAAAGATTGTGATTTAAGAGCCGCTGCAATAGGCGCGGCGCGGCGGTCTTTTAGAAATATGGGGCAGATTTGCATAGCCGTCAACCGCATTTATGTTGAAAAGGACATTTATGAGGAGTTTTTGAGCGAATTTAAAAAAGAGACTGAAAAACTTATTGTAGGCGATGGTTTTGATGAAAAGACAAATTTGGGACCTATGTGCAATAAAAAGGGGCTTGAAACTACAATAAAGCACGTAAAAGACGCCATAGAGCGCGGCGCTCGTCTGCTTACTGGGGGCAAAGCCCCTCAAATAGAGGGTTTCCCGGACGGCAACTGGTATATGCCGACAATCTTGGCAGATGTCAAACAAGATGCATTGATTATGAGAGAAGAGACTTTTGGACCAGCCGTAGGAGTTGCGCCTTTTAAAGATGTAGATGATGCAATTTCTCTTGCCAATGACACTCAATACGGTCTTGCCGCAATAGTCTATTCTTCAAATATACATACAATTAAACGGTGCTGTCTTGAAATTGAAGCGGGCAATATAGCGGTAAATAACGTAGACGCAGGCGTAATAAATGCTCCATATGGCGGGTGGAAATCCTCCGGTTTCGGCAAAGAACACGGTCCAGAAGGTCTTTTTGAATATTTCCAAATTAAGCATTTGAGAGTAAAAGCGTAAAACGGCAATTTAAGAATGACAATAGCGGGCGTCGGTGAAAACTATCAGAGTTGTCATACTCGCAAGTTAAAGCGGCGCAAGCCGCTTTAACTTAAGCAGGTATCCATTTTGCTTGAAGCAAAATGCTTTAAATAATAAGGTTTTGCGATACCGAACTCTTAAAAATTTCAGTGGCAAGTCCGCTGCCGACCTTGATACTTGGTGTCGGCTGCCGACTTTGATACTTGGTGTCGGCTTACAGAAATTTTTGAAGGAAGAGCGCGAAGGACTTATTAACAAGGCGTTAGCAGTAAAAATAAAAGAGAGGCTTGTGTTGTTTGTCAGCGCTATCGTGCTGACAAACAACACTTAAGCATTTTGCTTGAAGCAAAATGCTTTAAATAATGAAGTCTTTTGCGGCAACCTTCAACTCAAAAGCGCTCGCCCGAATGGGCGAAAAGAATTTTTGAATGGAGAGCGAAAGGACTTACAATCAGCGGTAGCAGTAAAAATAAAAGAGAGGCAAAACTGAAAGCCGTGT
>JAIRQB010000048.1 GCA_031256695.1 Elusimicrobiota bacterium
CACCAACCCCCCCCCGGGGGGGCGCCGCCCCACGGGCGATTTTCCAACTTATTCAACTGCTCTCCCGTTCAACTTTTAATCGGATGGTTTATTTACGGCACAAGCGGGCATAAAAAGAAGCCCGGCGGTTTAGTGATAGAAAATTTTAAAAACAGAGGGGACGATACTAATATTCTTCATAAAGCCGTAATCAATCCAAGATTTGCGATAGAATTGGGACATACCCACAGTTTTAGAATGGCGGGAAATACTGTTGATGAAAATTTTGAAATTATTGATTTGTCTAAAAGCGTCGCACTTCCCAAAAATAAAATACGGATAAATCATTATCACACTAAGTCAGTTGAGGAATATGAAAAGAAAATCCCAAAAGGCGATGCGGTGTTTGGACAGGGTTTGAATAGATTTACGGACGAACATTTCGCAATACACGATAGAAATGAAATTTATGACAATATTATGGATAGGTATATTGAAGCAGTAAAACAGAAATTGAGAAGCGGGAATTAAAGGCATCTTGATTTAAAAGTTAAAAATTAAAAATTTATGCGCCGCTGCCGTCTGCAACGGCTGTGGCATATCAGTTAACAACTTTAAAATTTCTTTTCCTTAATTTTTAACTTTTAACTTTTAACTCTTAACTCCAAACGGCAGTATTTTAAGTTGTCATACATAACTTGCTTTGCTTATTAGTTTTGCCGATACATTCAACTCAAAAGCGCTCGCGCAAATGGGCGAAAAAGCGCTTTTGAAGGAATAGCGCAAGGACAAACCATCAAAAGGGGGTAAAATGAAAATTACAGAATTAGCAATAAAAGGAGCGTTTTTAATTGAAAGAGAGGAGTTTAAAGACGAGCGCGGCTCTATGTCTGTCTCGTATAATAAAAAGGAATTAGCAGAGATCGGCATTGATTTTGAAATTAGTCAATGCAATGTATCCAAAAACTATAAAGCGGGCGTTTTAAGAGGACTGCATTATCAAAAAGAGCCTTTTTCTGAAATAAAATTTGTCTCTTGCATAAGAGGCGCTATTTTTGATGTCGCCGTTGATTTTAGAGAGGATTCGCCTACATATTTAAAATATCAGGGTTTTGAATTGACAGAGAGCAATAATAAAGCGCTCTATATTCCAAAAGGCTGTCTGCACGGATTTCAAACTTTAATAGACAATACAATAGTTACTTATTTTAACAGCCAATTTTATACTCCCTCCCACTATGCCGGCGTCCGTTGGAATGACCCCAAAATAAATATAGAGTGGCCCCCTTGCGAAAACAGAACAATAAATGAAAGAGATAGAAATTATCCATTGCTTTAAATTGTAAAAATGCAACGGCTTTTTTAAGAATGCAGAAACAGAATTTGTCATATATAAGGATAATATATGGACGGCAAAAAAGAAGTATTTAGCAAATTTGATTTGGCGACAGGTTTTGACCGCCTTGCTTTAGAAGCGGCTTTAGACGATATTGCTATAGATGAATTATCGCAAGCGGCTGAAAGCGGCGATATGGACTCTCAATACCTATTAGGAAAAATATATAGCGAAGGCGATATCATAAAGCAAAATTATTCTGAGGCTGTAAAGTGGTATCAAAAAGCGGCTCAGCAAGAGCATACCGCGGCTCAAAACAATTTAGGGCTTTTATATTATGAAGGTAAAGGCGTTAAGCAAGACTATGCTAATGCGGCATTTTGGTATCAAAAAGCGGCAGACAAAGGAGATTTTCACGCTCAATTCAATTTAGGTTTGATGTATAGAGTTGGAGAAGGAGTTAAGCAAGACTATAAGAAATCCTTTGATTTAGTTAAAAAATCGGCAGAACAAGGATATGTCAGGGCTCAAAATGAATTGGGCGCTATGTATGGCGATGGACAAGGCGCAGAGCAAAACTATGTTGAAGCGGCAAAGTGGTATAGAAAGGCTTCCGAGCAGGGTTATGCCCCCGCTCAGTATGGTTTAGGCGCTGTTTATTATAATGGCGGTTATGGACTGAGGCAAGACTATAGTGAGTCTTTTAAGCATTTTCACAAAGCGGCTGAGCAAGGTTATGACCTCGCTCAATATAAAGTAGGCGAAATGTATAGTGAAGGCATTTTTGTTAAACAAGATTATGCTAAAGCGCTAATGTGGTATCAAAAAGCCGCTGAACAAGGCAATGCAATGGCGCAATATGCATCTGCTAGTCTGTATGCGGGCGATGAAAAAGGCATAGAGCATAATCAAGAAAAAGCATTGTCTCTGTATCAAAGAGCGGCTGAGCAAGAATATATCCCCGCTTGCGGTATGCTCGGCGGTTTGTATTTTAACGGCGAAGGCGTTCAACAAGATTATGCCCAAGCGTTTAAATGGTGGACAAAAGCCGCCGCTATGGGAGATCCGCTTTCTCAATATGGTTTAGGTTTGATGTTTGCCAAAGGACAAGGCATAGAGCAAGACTATGACCAAGCGTTTAAACTGTGGGCAATGTCTGCAGAACAAGGCATTGCGGCTTCACAACACAATCTTGGATTGATGTATTTTGAAGCATTGGGAATTAAACAGGATTATTCTCAAGCGATGGAGTATTTTCAAAAAGCGGCGGAGCAAAATTATGCTTTATCCCAATATTATTTAGGCTTGATGCATTACAATGGCTGCGCCGTCAAAAAAAATTATTCAAAAGCATTTGAATTTTTTCAAAAAGCCGCGGAACAAGGTTTTGACGAAGCGCAATATAGATTGGCTTTGATGTATTCCAAAGGCTATGGCATTGAGCAGGATTATAAAGAGGCTTTGAAATGGTTTATGATAGCCTCTATACAAAGCAATGCAGGCGCTCAATGCGGTTTAGGATTGGCTTATTTAAATGGACAAGGCATTGAGCAGGATTATCAGAAAGCGGCAGAGTGGTTTCAAAGAGCCTCGGAGCAGAATAATGCAGAGGCTCAATATGGTTTAGGCTTGATGTATCTTAAAGGGCAAGGCATTG
>JAIRQB010000067.1 GCA_031256695.1 Elusimicrobiota bacterium
CAATCAAAAAAGACATTGTTTCTTTTTCTTTTTCAGGCGGGGCTGCGTATTTAGATTTTTCAACTCTAACTTTTAGAAACGGTGAAATTGTCTTTGTAGACAATGCGGCAAAAGATTCAGGAGGAGCGCTTTTTGCCTCAAGGAGCAAAGTTGACTTTGAGAATTCTCTTTTGATTTTTTATGAAAATAAAACTTTTGATTGGAATGGAGCGGCATTGTCAATTTCAAGCGGCATATTATCCGTTAAAAACTCAAGCGCCGCATTTGAGGAAAATACAGCAGCCGTCTATGGCGGCGCTGTTTTTGAAAATGAAGCAAGCGGACTTTTTGCTCTGTCTTCCGCATCTTTCTTAAACAATTATGCTAGTTATGGCGGAGGCGTTTTTTTAGGAAGTTCCTCGCTGGTTTTTGACAAAAGCGCCGTTTCGTTTGCATCAAACAGCGCCCAAGGGGGGGCGGCTGCCTCTATTAGCAGTTCTAAAATATCCTTTGAGAATTCAAATGCTTTGTTTAGTTCAAACACGTCGGCATCAGACGGCGGCTCAATAAACGCTGAAAACAATTCGCTTTTATCTTTTTCAAGTTCCGCTATTTCTTTTGAATACAATTCGGCAGGAATCCCCGGCGACGGCTCTGACGGAAACGGCGGAGGCGGTGCTGTTTCTTTAATCAACTCGCATTTTCTCATAAAAACCTCTTCTGTAATTTTCAATTCCAATTTCGCCTCAAACGGCGGCTCAATATACGCTAAAAACTCAAATATTGAAATTGAAAATTCCAGTCTTTCATTTTTAAACAATACGGCAAAATCTATGCTGGGGAGTTCTTTTTATTTAGACAGGTCAACTTTGAGTTTCAAAAATTCTAATGCTTTCTTTAATGCAGATTTTAACAATGCCGTATTCGGCAAAAATTCAAAAATAATCCTAAACAATGCTGAAAACTCTCAGATGAACTTCAATTTCAATTCAAACCGCACCTTGCCGCCGCTTGCCGCTTTTGCCGACATATACTTAACAGAATACTCGGATATGGAAATTGCCGGGACAGATATAAAAATTGAAGGCGGCATTAGGCTTGAAAAAAGCGCTATAAATGCCTCGGCTCAAAATATATACATATCCTCCTTAAGCATAGACAGAAATTCCTCTTTTTCTCTTTCAAACAGCGCGGCAAACCAAAGAGTTATTTTTGAAGAATTAAACATTGACGGATTATTTGCATTGGGTTTAGATTTAAATACCGCGCATTCCGATTATATAGTCTCTGATAAAACAGAAATCACAAGCGGTTCTGTTTTATTGATTAAAGCGGATTTTATTGAAAATGCCGCCGAGTCCCGTATTCGGATTTTTCACGGCTCAAACTTTTGGGGCGCTTTTACAACAATAGAAAGTATTCTTTTGAGCGGCAATAAAGGCGGAAGGCTAAAATACGATGCGATTTATGATTACAATTCCCAAACGCCCGGAATAGATATAGATTTTAAAGGCTATTTGTTTATGCAAGATATTGAAGGACTAAGCGATGCTCAGAAAAAGACGGCGCAAATTTTAGATAAAGTCAATTTTGAGAATAATCCGTCTATGAATAAAGAAATTGCAAAACCGATTTTTGAGATGATGTCCCGCGGCAATGAGGAAGGCGCTATAAAGTCTTTAAGCGGCGTCAGCGGAGAATTTTTGGCAAATGTTTTATCGGCAAATATAGTTAAAAATAATATGTCGCGCATATATCCTAATATAACAAATGAAAGAACGCTTTTTTGGAGCAATTTTTTGTTTGAAAACGCCCAATATCCTAAAAATTTGACGCAAAATGGACTTGGTTTTATTTTCGGATTTAATTCTTTAAACGAATCGGGGAATGCCGCCGGCTTTTATATCTCATATGAGAATGAAAAAGTTTCAGCATATAATGATAAGGCATATTTAGACAGTATCGGCGCAGGCGCTTACTATGCGGCTTTTAAAAAAGATATTTCAATCAAAACCCATTTAGGTTTTGATTTACAATCCTTTGACATAAGACGGGATATTTATGGTCTAAATTTAAAACCGCAAAGCGCTTTTTACGCCTATACGTTTTCAGCAGGCGCTCTTTTCCAATGGGACAGCGATATTTTTAGATTTTTCACTGATTTGCAATATGCTTTAAGGCTAAATGGAGAGATAGATGAGGAAAACGGCTCATTGTCTAATTTAAGAATTAAATCAAAAACTGCCGATAATCTTGTATTGAAAATAGGCAATAGTTTTATAGAGACGAAAAAAGACAGACCTTTTGAGGCTTCTATCCGGGCATATATAGGCTTTAATCTTTTGGGCGCTCAGCAGCAATATGATATGTATTTTATACAGGCTCAAGATTTTGGAACGATAAAAAGCAAGTCAAAAGAGGAAAAACTTCTCTTTTTAGGCGCTATTGCCGCAATCAAATACAATATAGGCAAAAATACCGCTCTTTATTTAAATTTTGACGCAAATACAGATACTCAAGATTCTTTTAAATTTTATTCTTCATTAGGATTTTCCGTTTCAATAGGCGCTAAAGCGAAAAGGCAAAATTTTAATCAAACCGGCATTGACGGCGCTCCGCAAACGGTGGATTTAGACGGCATTTTAAGGTCTTTTGAAAAAAAGGTTTCTCAAGAACAAGGAATGCTAAATGCCGCTCAAAAAAATAAAACCACAACTTATAGAGTTCCGGGGACAGCCTTTGAAGAAGGCGATGCGGATTTGTCCGAGTCCTCTCTTAAGACCTTGCAAAATTTGGCGGCGCAATTGCTTGCCGCAGAATATAAAAAAATAGTTATTGAGGGGCATACCGACTCAAGCGAGGATACAAGAGGCTTGTCTATAAGAAGAGCAAAGGCTGTCTTTGATGCGCTGTCAGCGGCAGGATTGCCTGAAAACCGTCTTGATTTTGAGGGATATTCAGACACTGACCCGATAGACAATACAGATTCGCCCGGCGGAAAAATAAAGAATAGAAGGACAGATATAGTTGTGACTTGGAATTGATAAGCCGGTAAATATCTATGAGTGAAATTGCAAAATTAAAAATCTGGAATTAACGGCAATGGCGACAAGTGTCAACACATTTGTCATTCTTTGATTGCCGCAAGTCTTCCCGCCGGTATCATTGCGTCGGGCGCAAACACATAGCGCGGCGCAAACGCATAGCGCTGCCGCAATCCCTGTTGCCGTTTTCATCGTTGTCATTCTCGCGCGGAGCGCGGGAATCCATTTTCGCATTTGTCATTGCGGGCGCAAACGCATAGCGCGGCGCAAACGCATAGCGCTGCCGCAATCCATTTTTGTTTTTATCAAGAAATCAAAATAAAAATCCGTTTAGAATTAGGGAAAAACTATGGATAAAATAATTGAAATCAAAAATCTTACTGTTAAATTCGGCTCTTTTACGGCTGTAGATGACATTTCTTTTTCAGTAGGCAAAGGAGAAATTTTCGGTTTTTTAGGCGCAAACGGCGCGGGAAAGACTACCGCTATACGCGCTATTTGCGGGCTTATAAATACAAATAGCGGAACTATCTCTATAGGCGGGCGCATTTTGGGGACAGACATTACTTGGCTAAAAAAACGAATAGGCTATATGTCTCAGAAATCAACTCTCTATCAAGATTTGACTGCGCGTGAAAACATCTTATTTTCAGCCTCTCTTTATAATATGGATAAAAAAGAAGCGCTCATAAGAATGAAAGAATTGTTTGAATATGTTCAATTTGACGGCGATGAAAATGAAATAGTGAAAAATCTATCAGGCGGGACCAAACAGACAGTCTCTCTCTGCGCCTGTCTGCTCCATAACCCTGATATAATTTTTTTAGACGAGCCTACGGCGGGAATTTCCCCTGTTTCAAGAGTTTCTTTTTGGAATTTAATCAAAAAATTGGCGCAAGAAGGCAAAACTGTTTTTGTAACCACTCATTATATGGAAGAAGCCGAATATTGTTTTAGAATAGCCTTGATGCAATTTGGCAAAATCATAGTTTTAGACAGCCCTCAAAATATAAAGAGAAAGACTAAATGCGATAATTTAGACGATGCTTTTGTAGAAATTATGAATTCATAATTTTTTATAAACAGTGGCGGCAATTTTGGCTAAAAAAAGCGGCAAGAAGCGCTGCTGCGCCAGGTCCCGTTGATGTCATTCTTGGGATAATACTCAAAAAATTGCAGTTGCAAATGGACAAAAACGGTTAAAAATATCTCAACTTATCTAAAAGCGTTGCAATATCGCAATCTATGCGACGTTTTGAAGCGGTTGTATTTGATTTAATTCTGCCTCTAAAGAATTTTGTATTGCTCTTATTTCATAACCGTTTTGTAAAGTCAGCCAAAACTAAACGCTATTGCCAAAATAGCGCGAAAACCTCATATCTGTGTCAACTGTAATTTCCCTCTTGCCTTTGATAATAGTGGCAACTCTTGTAGCGGGCATTACATTTCCAATCCTTTTCATATATGTCTTCCTAATGATAATCTACAATTTCAGCCTCAAAAGCATTAGAGCCGCTCCAAACAAAACAAACTTTCCACTGCTTATTTATCCTAATTGAATATTGCCCCTCTCTTTTGCTCCCATTGTATTGTTTAGCAGTCCAATGTGTTTGAGATTTTGCAACCTTATTATTTTCATAACAATGCCCAAAAGTCCCGCAGAAAATACGGCAGGGTTTTTGTATATATTTCTATAGGTCAATGAAAGTTTTAGTATAATCCGCCCGTCTTAAATTCTAAATTTTGCCTTTAACTTAAATCTAAACAAAACGGCGGCAAATGGGCGAAAGGTAAATCAAAATGATAAATATTTTTTATAGGCTTGTTAGAAATTTCTCTTTGTTTTTTACAAATTTTATTCCCTTGAAAGACAAAAGACGCAAGAGCAGATTTTATTTTGAGAATTTTCGGTATAAAAGCAAATATTATGCTTTTGAAGACAATGGTAAATTTCCTCAATATTTAAGCGTTTTGGCAATTGCCAAAAACGAAGCGCCTTATCTAAAAGAATGGATTGAATATCACAGGGCGCTCGGCGTTGAAAAATTTTATATCTATGACAACAATTCCTCTGACAACACTTTTGAAATCTTGAAGCCTTATATTTTGGGAAGCAATATCGGCTCAGCAACTCAATATTCTCAAAATTTCAGCCCGAATGGGTTGCAGAAATTTTTGAATTCTGTGGAAACACCAAAAATGCAGGGCGATTTGAGTAATTTGCTTGCGCTAAAAGCGCTCGCAAATAACTCTTGCGGAGCGTCCCAAGAAGTAAAAAGCGCAGCAGTGGGCGATTTTGATAAAAACTTGCGCCCTGCCCGTCCTCTAGACTCAAAAAGCCTCTTGCCGTTTACAGCAAGAAAAGGCTTTTTGAAGAAGTCGGGGGGGGGGGGGGGGGAGCAAGCAAGACGCAGGTATAGTCAACAATTAAAAACGCAAAATATATTAAAAAAAAAATATTCAATTTTGGCAAATAAAAATTTATACATAATCATTTGCAAAATA
>JAIRQB010000214.1 GCA_031256695.1 Elusimicrobiota bacterium
TCTTTTGGATTGAAAGAAATAGAATTGTAAAAATAACAGAAAAATATCACTAATAATGCATAAACAGCGCTGTAGACTATAGAGCCTTGTGAAAACCATTCAAGAATCTTTTGCGACAATGGAAAACCAAAAACTGTTAAATTTGGAGAAAATTGCGCAACAGTAAGCGGGGCAGACAATAGAGACACTGAAAATATTACGGCAATCACCCCCGATTGGTCAACTTTAATAGGCAAAAAAGAACTCTGACCGCCATACATTTTCCGCCCAACCATTCTTTTAGCATAGTGAACAGGTATCCTGCGTTGTCCTGTTTCAATCCACACCACTGCAACTAAAACGGCTAAAACCAAAACACATAAAAAAAGCGCCAAAAGAATTGACAATTCTTCCAATTGAACAAGTTTAATGACAGATATGACGGCGCTCGGCAGTCTTTCTATAATCCCTGCAAAAATTATGAGTGAAATGCCGTTGCCTATGCCTCTCTCTGTCACCTGCTCGCCAAGCCACATTATTAGAGCGGTGCCGGTGACAAGCGTAAAAACTGTCATAATCATCCAAGATAAAGAGGGGTCAACCGCTATAGACATCCCCGACGGAGTAGGCATTTTGCCAAGCGCCAAAGCCAATCCAATAGATTGAACTGCCCCTATTATAAGCGTGCCGTATCTTGTGATTTGTGTGATTTTTTTGCGCCCTTGTTCTCCCTCCTTTGACAACCTGTCAAGATAAGGCAATACATGAGCGCCTTGCAAAAGGCTCATAATAATGGAAGCGTTGATATAAGGCATAATGCCCAAAGAAAAGATAGACATTCTGCTCAATGCTCCGCCTGAGAACATATCAAAGAAACCTAACAATCCATTGCTTTGAGCGGCAAATAAAGATTTTATGGCTTCGGCATTTACACCCGGAACAGGTATCATAGCGCCTATTCTGTAAGCGGTTATTATGGCTAATGTAAACAAAACTCTTTTTTGAAGTTCTGGAACTCTAAATATGTCTGTAAAAGACTTTAACATTTATTTTCCTGTATTGACTTTATTTTCATATATTTTAGTCTTGCCGCCAGCCGCTGTAATTTTATCTATTGCCGATTTTGAAAAAGATGAGGCAAACACAGTTAGAGATTTTTCAAGTTTTCCATTGCCCAATATCTTCACTAATTTGATATTGTCAATTAAGCCGTTTTCTTTTAAAAGTTGAGGGGTAATTTCAGTATTGTTTTCAAATCTATTTAATGTCTCCACATTTACTATATCATACTCTTTGCGAAAAGGACTATTAAAACCGCGTTTAGGCAATCTCCTAAATATAGGCATTTGTCCGCCTTCAAAAGCAACTTTTTTAGCACCGTCGCCAGAACGCGATTTTTGCCCTTTCATACCTCGTGTAGCAGTTCCGCCATGTCCAGAACCCTGACCCCTGCCGATAATCTTTTTTCTGTGTTTAGAACCTGCCGCAGGTCTTAAATTATGCAAAGAAATCATATATGGACAGCCCCCTTATTTCTTATCAGAGCAACCTCTTCTCTTGTCCTTAACTGTTTGAGAGCCTCTATAGTAGCATACACTACATTAAAAGCATTTGATGAACGCATTGATTTTGAAAGAATATCCTTAATTCCAACAGCTTCAAGAACAGCTCTAACCGAACCGCCGGCAATAACTCCCGTCCCAGGTGCGGCAGGCTTCAGCAAGACTTTGCCTGAGCCTGATATGCCAATCGTTTCATGCGGTATCGTATTGTTTTTTAGTTTGATTGAGACAAGATGTTTGCCTGCTTGAGACACGGCCTTTTGTATAGCCGTCTGAACTTCATTCGCCTTTCCAAGTCCGCAACCCACTCTGCCGCAACCATCGCCTACAACAACTAAAGCGCTAAAAGAAAACCTCTTTCCGCCTTTTACGACTTTGGCTACTCTATTTACAGTCACAACAGTTTCAGTTAAAGCATTTTCAACATTTTGTTGTTTGTTTGATATTTGTTCAGACAACTTAATCCTCCAAATACTGCATATTTTTACAAATTAAAAACTAAGACCAGCGCCTCTCGCCGCATCAGCAAGAGCCTTCACTTTACCGCTATATTCATATCCCCTGCGGTCAAAAACGGCATCTTTTATATTCTTGTCTGCCGCTTTTTTTGCTATCAATTCCCCTACCGACTTAGCGGCTTCAATATTGTCTGTGTATTTTAAACGCCCTTTGATTTCAGCAGATAGAGTGGACGCGCTTGCCAAAGTAAAACCTTTATCATCGTCCACAAGCTGAGCATAAATATGCTTATGTCCGCGGTAAACGGCTAAACGAGGTCTATCGGCTGTTCCTTTTATTTTAGCCCTAACCCTTTTAACGCGATAAAAAAACCTTTCTTTTACATCTCTCATTTATATCCCCTATTTCTTAGCCGAACTTGCCGCCGCTTTACCCGCTTTCCTTAAAATATGCTCGCCTACATATCTTATTCCAAACCCTTTATAAGGTTCTGGCGGTTTTATATCTCTAATCATTGATGCAAAAGCGCCTACTTCGCATTTATCGTTTCCAAATATTGTCACCAATGTGCTTTTATCCTGCGTAAGAGCGGTTGAAACTTTTACGGTTGACGGAATATCAACTGTTACTTGATGAGAAAAACCTGCCGACACAACTAAAGTTTTTCCGCCTTCAATGCTTGCTTTATAGCCTAAACCTACTATTTCAACTTCTTTTTTAAAACCTTTGACGACGCCTTCCAACATATTTTTAGCAAGTCCCCTGTAAAGACCTTGCAAAACATTGTGTTCGCGCGTATCGCCACATTGCTCAAAAAAAAGATTACCGCCGTCTATTCTTACCGATATTCTTTTATCTATTGTTTGCTGCAACTTTCCATTTGGACCAGTTATGGACAACACTGAATCGTTAAAATCAGCCTTTACTCCATCTGTAAGTTGAATTGGTTTTTTGCCTAATCTGCT
>JAIRQB010000109.1 GCA_031256695.1 Elusimicrobiota bacterium
TATTTTGATGAAATAAATATAGCCTTTTTCAGATATGTATTTTACGGCAAAACCTATTTCGTCCATATGAGCGTCTATCATTATTTTCTTTTTGCCTTTTCCTTTCTTGCCTATCACATTGCCAATATTGTCTGTTTCAACAGAATCGCAAGTTTTAGCAAACTCTTTTGATATAAGCGCCCCTATATTTTCCTCAAAACCAGCCGTCCCGTCGGATAACAATAAATCTTTTAAAAGTTGTTCCATTTCTTTCTCCTTAATCTTTTATTTTACGGCTGTTTTTTGCTTGCAACGGTTTCAATGCCCCAAACTCTATACTCATTACTCATAATTGTTAACTTATTTATCTTAATTTGTTTTTCTCAAAGTATTCCATACATACCGCTATAAAACAAATAGCAGAAAGAACAGCGGCTGCCCCTCCTACAATGAAAACAGATTGAACATTTATTGCATCTATAATTTTCCCGCCTAAAACAATGCCTATTCCGATTCCCATATCCCAACTTATTAAATATGTTGAACTCGCCGCCGCCCGCCTATTGTGCGGAGCGAGGTGAACGAACATCACATTAAAAGAGGGGAAAATCACTCCGTAAGCAATGCCTATAAAAAATGCCGAAATATAATACATAAGCATTGTATAAGGCATTTTGTCTGAAAAAGCGAGCAGAAATAAAGAAATAGACGCTAAAATTATACCTGCTTTAATTGTCTCTAAAATTTTGCCCCTATCTGCATTTTTGCCCGCAAAAATACGCGAGATAATAAGCCCCACTGACATCACTATAAAAAATATGCCGCTATTATTATTTTGCCAGAGGATTCTTGAATGGATTGCTATATAGGTTGTAAGCATAGCGTAAGGAATAGCGAGCAAAAGATAATTTATGCCTATCGGTATGCCTTTGAGCAGGAAAAACCTGTCTATTGTAATAGGCTCTTTTTTATGCGGTCTTAAATGACGCGCTTTTATAAAAAAGGCAAAAACACAGCCGATAGCGCCTGAAATTAAAGCGCCGTAAAATATCATTGAAAAGTCAAAATTGTCATAAATCAAAAGACCTATCAAGGGACCTACAGCCATAGCGATTGTCCCAGACAGCCCAAAATAGCCAAGCCCTTCCCCTTGCCGCAGACGCGGCAGAATATCTATCACCAAAGCATTGCTTGTAGTCATAACAGAGCCGAAAGATAAACCGTGAACTATTCTTATAAAAATAAGGAAAGCAATGCTTGCTGCAAAAATATACCCTGCAAAAGAAGCGATAAAAAGAAAATACAGCATTACATAAATGTGTTTTCTATTAAAAGTGTCAGCCGCAAAGGCTGTGAAAGGCTTAACAAGTATGGAGGCTATCACATATAGCGATATTACAACTCCCGCTTGAGTATTTGTTAAATGATGATTGTCTATAAGATAGAATGGCAAAGTGGGCATCAGCAAATAAAAAGAAAAAAAGAGTAAAAAATTGGAAGCCCAAATACATATAAAATTTCCCGTCCATAACGGAACTCGTTTTCTTAAACTCCAAAACTGCATAAAATAACCTCAAACTTTTTAATTATTTTTTGTCCGCAGCGCTCGGGCGATGATTTAAATTTAATCCGCCTATTTGCGCAATTTATCTTGCTAATGGCGTATAAAATCATCGGCGCAACCGCAACGAACGGACAAAATGTATTGTTGACGGCGGATTTTGCGGAATTTCTGCATATTTGAGTGACAAATCGCCGCAAAACCCGCCCGCCAAAACATAAAATTAAACCGTCCTATTTCTCATCAAAAAGATAATGTGAGAAAGGACCCATTGCCATCACCTTTTTTGAATCTAAAAGATGAACTATGTCGGCTTTTCCTACAGCGCCGAAATCTAAATAAAGAAGCGTTTCAGTATTAGAACTGTTGCGTATCACGTGAGAGCCTTTTGCCCCAGCGGGAAATGTTATAGCGTCTCCTGCTTTTACTTTTATTTCGCCTTTTTGAGTTTTCACTATGCCTTCTCCGCTGATAATATAAAAGATTTCCTCATTGATTTCGTGATAATGATAACTGAAAGCAAAATTACCCGGCTTAACTTCAACAAAAGCAGCCGCGCATCTTCCTGTTTCCATATTAGGAAAGAGCGGCTTTACTGTAAAAGTATTGCCGTCTTGTCCCATCTTTTGTCCTTCTGTAGTTTTATAATTTTTTACTGCTAATTCTTTCATTTTATTTCTCCTTTCTTTTGCGGCAGAATAAAACCGCAAATTATTAAAAAAACAGCCCTGACTTTATGAAGCGCAAAGCAGGGCTGTTTTGTATTTTGCTGCTAAAAGTTTATCTAAAGTCTAAACAATCAAATTAAAAATTATCGCTCAATTCTTCGGCATATGCTTTAGAATGCAGACAAGCGGGACAAATATCCAGCGCCGTCTTGCTTTCATAAACATATCCGCAGTTGCGGCATTTCCACTTAATCACTTTATCTTTTTTGAATACTCTGTCATTTTCAAGATTGGCAAGTAAAGCGCGGTATCTTAATTCATGATGCTTTTCCACGCTTGCTATCTTCCTAAAAACTTCGGCAATATCAGCAAAGCCCTCTTTGTCGGCTATTTCTGCCGCCTTCGGATAGAGAATGGTATGTTCTTCATTTTCACCTTCGGCGGAAGCTTTTAAATTTTCAGCGGTTGTGCTGATAATCCCCGCAGGATAAGACGCTGTGATTTCTAATGGTCCGCCTTCTAAAAACTTAAAAAATCTCTCTGCGTGTTCTTTTTCATTTGCGGCAGTTTCCGCAAAAATAGCCGAGATTTGCTCAAAACCTTCTTTTTTTGCTTGAGAAGCGAAAAATGTATATCTATTTCTCGCCTGAGATTCTCCCGCAAAAGATGCGAGCAAATTTTTCTCTGTCATTGTTCCTTTTAATGATTTAGCCATTGGTATTCCTCCTTTTCTTTAGTTCTTGGATTTTCAAAAGTCCTTTTCGCCCATTCTTGAGTTTAAATGTGCGGGCAGGGCATTGGTTTCTTTCAGAATTGCCCACTACGCCCGCAGTTTATAACCCACCCCTATCCCCGCCGCATTTCAAAAATTCTTTTCGCCCATTCCTCGCTGTTTTATTTGGTTTTGCGGGCGAGAATTTTTGAGTTTAAAGGTTGCGCTATCGCGCTTGTTTTAGTTACTCCCTTTAAAAAGGGCGGGCGAAGGCAATTGTTTCATATATCTTGTTAACTTCTACAATACAAAATAATTGTCTTGGATTTTCAAAAGTCCTTCCTTATCCAATTTCAACTTCATTTAGCCAATTTCCGTGCAGATTGCAATTTTCAATTACTTGCAATTTGCCTTTTGCGCCTGCTTTCAAATGAATTGCAGCCGCAGGATTTACGCCAGGCGTGAGCTGCATATAGCCGATAAACTTTTTATCAAGATAAAAAGTGATTCCTGTAATGGAATGCTCCGGCGTCATCGGATGCAGTATTTCGCCTACTTTTACGTGAGCGTCAATACAGCCTTCATTTGGTATCAAACCGCATTTGTCAATTACAACAATAGCGGGAATATGTTTCTTTTCACTCTCGCCTTTTGTAACCACAGTGTCTGCTGTTTTATAAGCATCTTCTTTTTCCTCAAAGGGCTTTTCTTGACAACACACAGGGCAACAATCTGTTTTCCCGTCCAAAGATATATATCCGCAAACTTTACAAACTAATCCTTTCATCTTTTTCTCCTTTTTTTTATTTTCCGCAATATGTTTGAAGCCTTCTTAATTATGACCGCCAAACTTTTACGGATTTTTTAACCTTTTATCTAATTACAACTGCAAATTGCCTTTGCAAAGGCGCTTCCCGCTTGAAAACATTGAGATAATTCCTCTTGATTCGGGGCATATTGAATTGAAATTGAAGGAAATAATTCAAAGCCCTCGCAACCTTTTAAAACCTCTTCTATTTCTTTGACAGCGCCTCCGCCCCAGCCGAAAGAGCCGAATGCAAAAGATTTTCTATTTTTCACTTTTAATCCTTTAAAAAAGTGAATAAAACCAGCCATAATCGGCAAACATACATTGTCGTGCGTTGATGAGCCGAAAATAATGCCTTTGGAATCTAAAATATAAGAGACAATATCCGTCCTATCATTTACGGCAAGGTCAAAAATATAACCTTCCGCGCCTTGAGAACTGATGCCTTCCATTATTTTTCTCGCCATAGTTTCAGAAGATTTCCACATAGTTTCATAAATTACCGCTATTTTATTTTTGCATATATTTGACGACCACTGCGTATACTTGTCTAAAATTTCGGCGGCATTTGCCCGCCAAACAAGACCGTGACTTGGCGCAATAATATCAATATCCAAAGCCGTTTTAGAAAGAGCATTGAGTTTAGCCGATAAAATAGAGCCGTAGGGAAGCAAGATATTGGCATAATACTTTTGCGCCTCTGAAAATAAAATATCTTTATTTACTTCATCGTCAAAAACTTTATTTGCGGCATAATGTTGCCCAAAGCCGTCATTTGAAAATAAAATTTTATCTTGAGGGCTATAAGTGAACATACTGTCGGGCCAATGCAGCATCGGCGTGTCTATAAAATGCAAAGTCCTTTTGCCTATATTTATAGAGTCATTGGTTTTGACTGACTGCCATTGCGAAGGCAATACTCCATAATATTTAAAGAGTCCTTCTTTAGCCTTTTGAGTGCCGTAAAATTTAGCATTAGAGCAGACTTTTACAATCTCGCAAAAAGCGCCGCTGTGGTCAGGCTCTATATGATTTATTATAACTATGTCTATTTTAGAAGGGTCAACAACTTGCCTTATATTGTCTAAAAATTCCTTTTCAAAACCTTTATGAACTAAATCTATCAAAACTGTTTTATCGTCTTTTATCAGATAAGAGTTATATGTCACGCCTCTTATAGTTTTATATGTGCTTCCGTGAAAATCCCTCTGATTCCAATCAACAATTCCCACAGCATAGACATTTTCTTTTATTTTTACCGCAGACATTTTTCCTCCTTATCCTTCGCTATCGCTATCGTGATGATGGTCGTCATCATAATCAGTTCCTGGACCCGCTTCCTTCCTTTTGCCCGTCTTTAAAAAATAAGAATATAGCGGAGATATATCCCTAAGTTTTTTCACTAAAGGCGGGAATTCCTCTAAAACATAATTTATATCGTCTTTTGTATTAAATTTTGACAATGTAAATAAAATAGAGCCTTGCGCTATAGCCGTATCAACGCCTATTGCAGTTAAAACGTGAGAGAGTTTTAAATCTTTAGAAGCGCAGGCTGAACCGCTCGCCGCCATAATGCCTTTTGAGTCAAGAAACAGAAATAAAGATTCGCCCTCAACAAATTCTATTGAAAAATTGACATTATTGGATATTCTGTTTTCAACAGAGCCGTTTAAGTAAATATGCTCTATTCTTTTAGGCAATTCTGCAATCAACAAATCTCTCAATTCTTTTATGCGCGCGACATTCTGATGCATTTCTGCCTTTGCAATTTCGCAAGCCTTGCCGAAACCTACTATAGCGGGAAGATTTTCCGTCCCCGCGCGTTTAGAGTTTTCTTGAACTCCGCCGTCCATTTGCCTATCTATTCTTATTCCTTTTTTCAAATATAGAGCGGCTGCGCCTTTTGGTCCATACATAGCCGATGAACTGAAAGTCAAAAGGTCTATGCCCAAATTTTTAACATCAACGGGCATAAAACCGCAAGCCGACACTGCATCCGTATGAAAAATGATTTTTGGATTAAAAGACTTGGCAATTTCAGCGAGTTTTTTTATGTCTTGAATAGTTCCTATTTCAGTATTTGCATATTGAATTGAAACTAAAATTGTCTCAGGCTTTAGCGCTTTCTTAAACTCGTCAATTTTAACCCTGCCCTCTTTATCAACTGGGATATAAGAGACTTCAAAACCGTCTTTTTGAAGTTTTTTGACGGGATTTAAAACTGAAAAATGCTCTATTTGAGAGACTACAATATGATTGGGAGCGCCCTTTGAAGCGGCAGATGCATTGTTAATGGCGTTAACCGCCCCTTTAACAACGGCAGCCGACCCCTTAACAACGGCAGCGACGCCTTTCAATGCCAAATTATTGGATTCCGTCCCGCAAGATGTAAAAATAATCTCTTGGGGCTCTGCATTTATAAGATTTGCAACATCTTGTCTGGCTTTTTCAAGGGCTTCTTTTGAGGTTGAACCGAGGGAATACAAACTTTGAGGATTTCCATACAAATCTAAAAAGTAAGGCTTCATTGCTTCAAAAACTCTTTCATCTAACCTAGTGTTTGACTGATTATCTAAATAAACCTGCTTCATTTCTACTGCCGCCTTTTTATGCTTCTACAAAAGAATCCTTGCCTACTCCGCATAGAGGACATACCCAATCCTCGGGCAAATTTTCAAAAGGCGTCCCCGGCTTTATCCCTTTTTCAGGGTCTCCTTGCGCGGGGTCATAAACATAACCGCAAACTTCACATTTGTATTTT
>JAIRQB010000224.1 GCA_031256695.1 Elusimicrobiota bacterium
AAATCTCTATACGATGTCTTTATGTCAACGGCAAATTTTATATTGACATCTTTTTTTAAAACAAAAGACATATCAGGATAGTAATTTTGCTCTTTTGCTAACTCCATCTTAAAACCCATATCTTTGGCAAATTTATTGATTAAATGAAATATATGTATTTCCAAAATCTTAGATATTATTTTTGTATCCGATGAAATTGTATAGAGATTTTTATTTATATCTATAAAGCCCTTGATAGTCCAAAAATCAGATTCGTCAGAAACATATTTCTGCAAAACTGTAAGAAAGCGTTTAAAACTTTTTTCAAAGATTTGTTTATTCACTTTAATGCCTCAAATAAAAATTAAAACTAAATATAACTAGGTTGTAATTAAATACGCATTCATTAAATCAAAACAGAATGAGGGATATTTATATTTCACCGCCGGCGGGAAAACAAATATCCGCTTCAAAGTTTGCAATACATATTTTTATAAGGATTTTTGTTTAGGGCTGCGTATTTTGAAAAGTTTTCAGGTTTGATAGAGGACATATCTCTAT
This sequence comes from Elusimicrobiota bacterium, assembly GCA_031256695.1. GTDB lineage: Bacteria > Elusimicrobiota > Endomicrobiia > Endomicrobiales > Endomicrobiaceae > JAIRQB01. The sequence goes on from JAIRQB010000224.1 coordinate 541, forward strand.
TAAAGATTGCGCCGTAGAAGTTTATGTGATTTTCAAGCAGGGATAAATCATAATCATTTAAATCGGATTTAACCGCTTCCTTTCCCATTTTATGCGCCGAAGGAACTCCGTTTATATAAATTGAGCCGCCGTGCATTCCCGTCCCGCAATACTTGCCGACAATGTCTGCGCCTTTTTCAAGGTCTAAACCAAGCAAAATTATATTCCCGCCCGCCATATATTCCCCTAAAAAGTCGCCCGCTTTAGAGCCGATTACTATCACCGGCTTTAAATGCTGATATTCTTTCATATGAATTCCCACTCTATACCCCGCCGATTTTTCAATATAAATTGAACCGCCTCTCATAGCATAGCCCGCCGTATCCCCGCAAGAGCCGTGTATTTTTATCAGCCCGTCATTCATTGTATTGCCGGCTCCGTCTTGAGCATTGCCGAAAACTTCAATTTCAGCGCCGTCCATATAAGCCGCCATATCATTGCCGGGGACGCCATTGATAGAGATTTTTATTTCTTTTTGCAAACCGCGTCCGATATATCTTTGACCGAAAACATTTTCTAAAACAATTTCTTTATCGTCTGCAACAATGCCGTCAAGCATAGCGTTTAAATCTCTATAATAAATTCCTGCCGCGTCTATTTTTTTCATAAATCTTCCTCTTTTGGAGTTCCCCAAATTTTTCCTTTTCTTACATTTTCAGGATAAATGCCGAGCCCTATGTCTTTTGCCCTAATATCGTATTCCAATTCAGAGAGTTTTGTTTTATTGTTTATCAAATCCGTATAGATGCCTGCGCGTTGAAAATCATTGATTAAAAGAAAACCGATTAAGCGGTCGTCTTGTATATTTAGCCGCCGCGCTTTGCTCTCTTGCGGCGTCAAATCAGAGAAAGAATAATTGTAATCGTTTTCGCATATATAGCCCGCGGAAATCAACTGCATACCGAAAAATGAGATGGCATTCATAGCGAAAAATGCGGGCGATTTTTGTTTTAACCCCGCCATATTGCAACCTGCAATTTCGCCTTGATTTGCCGCATTGGGCCACAGCGCTAAAATTTTATATTCATTTGAAATTAAATCAAAAGACTCTACGCAATCGCCTGCCGCATAAATATCTGCAGCCGATGTATTCATATATCTATCAACTACTATGCCTTTATTTATTTTTAGACCCGCCTCTTTTGCTACGGCTATATTGGGACGCACTCCTACGGCTATAATTAAAATATCGCATTCAAGCGTTTGTCCGTCGGATAAAAGAACTTTGCCCGCCATATTCTCGCCTTCAATCTCAGCAATGCTTGTATTCAAAATAAATTCTATATCGTTTCGCGCTATGTGATTTTGAATTATATCGGCTGAGGGTTTATCCAAAACTGAAGCCATTACTCTATCGGCTAAATCTACGACAGTAATTTTGCCGACTTTTCCAAATAAACCTTCCGCTGCTTTTAAACCTATAAGACCGGCGCCGGCAATTACAACTCTTGAATCTTTATTTATGCTCTCTTTTATCCTCTTTGCATCCTCATATGTTAAAAATGAAAAGACATTTTTTTGACCGCACAAATTTTTTATAGGCGGAACAAAAGGAATGCTGCCCGAGGCTATGAGCAATTTGTCATAGTTTAAAACCCGTCCGTCCTCCGTTAAGACTTCTTTTTGAGCGGCGTTTATCTTTTGCGCTTTTGTGTTTAATAAAACTTCTATTTTCCTTGACTTATAAAAACTATCCTCGCGGTAGAGCATATTTTCAGCCTTTACTTTGCCGCTCAAAAAATAAGAGATTAAAGGTCTGCCGTAGGCGGGGACATTTTCAGAAGAGATTATTGTAATTTCCCCCGTTTTATCATTTGCTCTCAACGCTTCCGCCGCGCTAATGCCAGCGGCGCAATTTCCAATTATTAGATATTTCATTGCATTTCCTCCGCTTCCTTTTCGTCAAGGAGTTTGATTGCCTCATTAGGACAGTTGTCAACGCAGGCGGGAAGTCCGTAATCTATGCAAAGGTCGCATTTCGCAACAGTCTTTCCATCGCCGCTTTTCTTTACCGCTCCGAAAGGGCAGACCAAAACGCAAGACAAACACCCTACGCATTTATTTTTATTGTTTTTGACAATGCCCTCTGCATCTTTATACATAGCGCCTGAAATGCAAGCCTTTACGCATTTTGAATCTTTGCAATGTCTGCATTGAAGGGCGAAATAAGAGACGGCTTTAGGCTGCATTATTTCCTCTATAACAATAGCAGAGGCTAAATTTTCTCTCTTGTGAGCCTTTATAATATCTTTTGATTTTGAATGCGCCGTCCGGCAATAGACTTCGCAAAGACCGCATCCTAAACATTTTGTTTCAAAAGCATAGACTTTTTTCATA
>JAIRQB010000052.1 GCA_031256695.1 Elusimicrobiota bacterium
GAAGCGGCAAGAGTCCGGATTTTGACAGCATAGTGTTAAATGTTATGCCTTTATTGAGGAATAACGGCGACACGCCGCCCGACCAGACAGTTTTGAATGTATTAGAGACAATAGCCGAGAGGACAAGCAACGGCTGGAAATTGAAAACGGAAGGACAGCAGGAAATGCTGTAAAGGCAGTATGAGTAATTTGTCGGCGTGAAACGCCGCCAAATAACTCTTAAGAGTTAAAAGTTAATGAAAATGGACGGGTGTCATTGCGGCGGAAGCCGCAATCCATTTTTGTTATAAGCCTTTCACCTTTTTGCCTTTTGCCTTTGAAAAAAGAAAGGAAACGGTAAACAGGGATTGCGGCTTCCGCCGCAATGACACCATCGGCGACGTCAAAGCCCAAACCTAGGCGTCATTCCCGAGTTGCCCTCTATAAATAAGGCAACTCAAGAAGGCGGGAATCCCAGTTTTCTCAAACGATACAAGAGAGTTAAAAGTCCATTGAGTAATTTGTCGGCGTAGCCGACACCAAGAAGTAAAGTCGGCAATGCGCCAACAAATTACTCTTAAGAGTTAAAAATTTAGGCAAAAGACAGCAGTTAAACCGGTATGGTTGCGAAAGTCTTGCTTCCCGTGTTAATAACTCTTAACTCTTATAAACTCTTGCTTCAGATGCTCATAACTCCTAACTCATAATTCATAACTCTTAACTGCCTTCAGACTTTTTATGCAACAAAAATATATTCATTTTTTTCATTTTGTAATTCAACAAAAACCTATCGCTTTAAAATCTTTTCTTTTTACGGCATTCCTTTTACTCATCATTTCTCTGTTTAATCCTTCGGCATTTCCCATCATTCAAGCGGGCAATCAACTTCTCTATTTTGACATTTCCCAAAAAGGCGAATACTTTGCAGACGGCGCTTCAGTAAAAACTTTTTCCTCAAGCGAAATCAACGCTATAAATTTTGCCGCTAATTATTGGCAAGTCTTGCTTGGGACATCGCCTGCAAATACCAAACCCGCCGCAATTTCCATAGGCGGAATTGACAATAGTTTTGGCGCGGGGCAAAGTATGAATGCATATGCGAACACTTATTATGGAACGCATAGCAACGGTCTGACTTCTTTGGCAAATGTCATCATAAACAATGATTTTAGAGATTCAATGACGACGAATTATTTTTACAGAGAGAAAGTTTATGCCGTTATAGGAATAGGAAAAGATTTTGCTGAAAATTCAGATACAAGCAAACCTCAAATCCTGCCGCAAGGACAAAAAATTGGACTTTCCGCTATTGTAATCCATGAACTCGCTCACGCTTTAGGCATTTTTACTAATGCCGGCGGCGCTAATAACAATTACAAATTTAAAAGCGCGGGCAATACGGGAATACTCTGCAATTACGATAAATATCTCTTTGATTCTTGGGGAACTCCCGCGGCAATAGGCAACAATATAATTCAGTCTCCTGCAAGCGCTCCTGCAAACAGCAATTTTTTTATGATAATACGATACGGCGACAGCGCCCTAGACGATACGGATGCAAGCGGCTATGCTTTTTTTAAAGGACCTAAAACTATGGAAGTTTTAGGCGGAAATTTTTTGCATAAAAAGAACAATCCTAATTTAATCGGCGGTCTTCCGATTTTAGGCTCAGAAGGCGTCAATTATGCGCCTGATTTAAGCCATATAGAACTTAGAAACAGCCTAATGAGTCATCAAGAATGGCGCAACTGGAGTATTTTAATGGAGGCAGAAATTGCTTTATTAGAAGATGTTGGTTTTTCTATTGACAGGAAAAATTTTTACGGATTTTCTCTATATAGCGATGAAAATGATATTCAAATCAGTTCTAATTTTTATGCGAGAAATTCGCAGGGCAATCAATACTTAAACGGCGTTTTCAATGAAACCCCTTGGACTATCGGGCTTCACATTTACGGCTCTTCAAATACAGTTGAGATAAAAAGCGAAGTCTTATCAAAGGGTTTTAATTCTATGGGCATACGCATTGACGGCTGGAATAATAAAATCAGCATATCGTCTGAGAGCAGAATTTCAGCAGACGGGGAAATGGGAAACGCTCTTTTAGTCTCTTACGGGAAAAATCACAAAATTGTTCACAGAGGCATTCTCACTGCGGACGGTTCAGATGGAATTGCTGTGAGATTTGATTTCGGTCATAATATCTTTGGGGACAATCCTGCGCTTTTAGGAGGAATGCGCGGCTCTTATATAGACGATTGGGCTGTCGTTAAAGATGAAATAAAAGGCGCTTTAATTGAAAGTTTAGACATCAGCGGCAAAGTGAGAGGAAATTCAGCGGCTATTTTTATATCAGAAAACGCATATATAGAAAATATCAATATATTAAGAGGCGCTCAGATAGAAGGCGGTATATTTTCTAAATGGGACAATAATAATCCTCTCATACAACATCATAACCCTCAAACTCTTGTCACAAACTTAAATTTTGGTTTTCAAACCGATGCGCAAGGCGCGGCTATAAATGCCGCAGACCCATATTTTAATTTTACATATCAAAACAATATATACGGCAAAACTTTCAATGTCTTTTTACGCGGCGGCGCTTTTACTTTTAGCGGCGCAATGGATTTGCTTAGTTTTACAGCGGAAAGCGGCGCAGTTTTTAATGTGATTGCGCGCCGTTTGAATCCAGTTTTAATAGAAGCGGAGTCAATTTCTTTTAGTTCAAATAATATAACAGCCTTTATCACAGAGCGTTTTTTTCAATACTACAATAAAGACGGATATGAGGTTTTATCTCTGCGGGCAAATTCTATTTCAGGAATTGACGCAGACAATGTCTCAGTTGTCCCAAGCGGTAAAATATCAATAGGTTTTTACGATTATCAAAATGCCATTGTCAGCAAAACTATGCAGAGCAATTCTATCGGTTTTGCTCTCGCTTCTTATCAGAGTAGAGATTTATCGTTTGAAAGATTAGGCGGAGAGGCAAAATCTCTAAGCGCTATTTCTGCGCCTTTGCTGTCTGTTTTACAAAACCCTATCGGCGCCGCTGTTTTTGATTTCTCAGTTTTTTATCTTGATAACGATAATGCGGGCAAGACATCTCTTATTGTTGCCGCTCCCAATATCCTGTCCTCTGATATAAAAACTTCAGATTTTCATTTCCGCATTTTTGCAGCGCCTAATTATATTTTCACAAAAGGCAAAAATTATTCTATTGAGACTCTGTCTTTGCCTATTTCAGCGGCAAAAGAGATAAAGAAAAATTTAGCGCTTGGAATATCAGTTAAGTTTGATGCGCCTAAATATAAATCTGACATTTTGAATGCCGATATGATGAGCGGCTCTGCCGCTATTTTTGCCGCATTAAAAAATCCTCTTTTAGATGCGGCTTTTTTTATAGGAGCAGGCGCCGCTTCTTATTCTCAAAAGCGTCTCTCTTTTGACAATGCCGAATATGAAGCCTCTTATACAGGCTCTTATTATGAGGCGGGATTACAAATATCAAAGAGTTTTCAAGCGGATAAAAAAATCAAAATTATGCCTTTTGCCGCTTTTGAATTTATACATTCTCAAATAGAGCCTTTTGGCGAAAAAGGCGACGCTTTGCCTTTGCATTATGAAGAGCAGTCTTTGAATACAATGCAAATAAAAGCGGGCGCCCGCTCCTCTTTTTCTCTGTCTAAAAAACTGACTCTTTTAGACGGCATTTATTGCAATTTTTTAACGGGCAATTTAGGCGGGAAAAGCGGTGTGTTTTTTAAAGATGATTTAGAAAGGCAAGAGAGCATAGCCGCAGAAGGCATTAAGGCAGACGGTATTTCTCTTGCGGCATTTTTAGGGCTTTCCTATAAAATAAACAATCTCATACAAGTTTCAGCAAAGGCAGACCTTTCCGCAGGCAAAACTCAAGAGCGCTATGGCGCTTCTGTCCTTCTTTCCTTTTCTTTCTAAAATAAAATGCTGAAAATTAAGAGCCTTAATATGCCTGAAAAAATGTCATTTAAGCCAAAACAAACAAGCCTTTTTCCCCGTTTATGCGCGCTCCCGTCCTTATTCAATTATTTTTTTTTTTTTGATAAAATTGCCGTCAATAATACGGCTATAAATCAAACTCAAATACGGACGAAATAGGCGCAAAAATAGATTTCTTTCAAGCAGTTTCCGCAAAACTTCAGTCCAAAATCCCATAGAGAAGCAAAACAAGGCAAAATATGAAAACAATTTTAAACGGCAGAGGCGAAAACTGCAATGGCAATGCCGGCAGCAGAAGTTCAAAAGGCAATATTTGCTTTTTTGCCGGTCAGAATGGAAATTTTATCAGCGGGGCGGGCGCCGGCAATGGGGGTAAAGTGTCAAAAATCTCTGCAATAAGCAAAAAATTCAAAACAATAGCGCTAATAGGGCTATTGTCTTTTTTATTTTACGGGCAATCTGAGTCCGTTGATGTCTCAAATTGGACGGAACTATTAAACGCTTTCGCAAGTCAATCGGAAATCAATGTAATAAACGGCATTACTTTTGAATCTAATTTGGGAACGCCGCGCTCATATGCAACTATGATAGGGAATTCAACGACTGCTTTGCATTC
>JAIRQB010000060.1 GCA_031256695.1 Elusimicrobiota bacterium
CAAATAATTTTTATGCCTTGCAATGTCAGGTCGGGGCAAACAGAATTTATTTCTTTAATTTCAGAAGACATAAGCCCAGCAAGACCTCCTGTAACTATTATTTTGTTTAATTTCATTTCAGTTTTTATACGCGCTATTATTTCTTTAATCAAGCCTATATATCCAAAATATAAACCAGATTGAATGCATTCAACAGTTGAAGTTCCTATTGCCTTTGCGGGTCTTTTTATCTCAACTTGAGGCAATTGCGCTGTGCGCAAATTCAGCGCCGCTGCGGCAAGATTTGGTCCCGGCGTAATAGCGCCTCCTATATATCTGCCCTTTGAATCTATGCAATCAAAAGTTGTCGCAGTGCCAAAATCTATCACAGCAAGACCTCCTTTAAAAAGCGCCCACGCCGCCGCTGTATTTGCAATTCTGTCTGCTCCTACTTCTTTATAATTTTTAACAGCAAATTTTATGCCGCTATTTTGATAATTGACGGCAAAAAAAGCGTTTTTATTTATGCAATTCTTTATCAATTCCTCAAAAACAGGATTTAAAGACGGAACAACAGAGGCTATTGCCGCATATTTGACTTCTTTAATATCAAGACCTGAATAAAAGAACATATTCATAAGCATTATGCCGTATTCATCGGCAGTTTGGGTTTTTACAGAAGTCATATTCCAAACTTTTTTTGGGTTTAAATTGTTTTTTTCCTTTAAATCAAATAAGCCTATCGTTATATTTGTATTTCCTATATCAAAAACCAACAACATATTTTCTCCTTTTTATGCCGATATTTAAATATCGGTTTGTTTTTTAAGAACGGCTTTTTGCCGTCCATTGATTGCCTACAATTGCCAATTTTTAAGTTTCAATTCTGCTGATTTGCCGCCTTTTAGAAAAACGCCGTAAATTTTAAAAAACTCTATAAAAAAAGCCGTTGCCAAATCAGATAAGTCTATTTCTTTTTTCAAAATTTCTTTTAGGGAAATAGCCGACTCTTGCATTTCTTTAGGCAAAACATTGTTGACATTTATGCCTATTCCGCATACAGCCCATTTTATAATGTCTCCTACAATGGAAGTTTCTACAAGAATCCCGCATATTTTTTTGCCTTTGTAGAGAATGTCATTTGGGGGTTTTATTTCAAATTTTGTTTTTAATTGTTTCAAAAAGGCTTTATTTAGCGCTCTGCGCATAGCGAGACAGAGCAAAAACTGCAAAAACTGCGCTTTTTCCGCTTTTATTTGAGGTTTTAGAATAAAAGAGAGCCACAATCCGCCTTTTTGAGACAGCCAAAACTTTTGTCTTGTTCCATATCCGCCGCTTTGCCGAGAGGCTATTATTATTGTCCGCTCTTTAGCGCCTTTTTCAGCCTCTTTTTTGCCTTTTGTTTGGGTAGATATGATTTTTTTATAAAGAAATACTTGCGCTTTTATGCCGTATCCTTTTATGCGGGCTAAAAATCTTGTTTTATCAAAGTTTGCAATGCCGTCCATATTGTCAATGCCTCAAATTTTGTTTTTTTCATTGTAGCATTTAGGCTGTTTAGAAATTTAAAAAGGCTATTTTTGCATTTTTTTAGCGCTTTTTTAGACGATAAAGCGTTCTTTTGTCAATTTGCTTTAAGAAAAAAATAGTATTAAACTCATTGCCATAGAGATAGAAAATTGCCAAAAAGGGCGAAAAACAATGCAAAAATCGGCAAAAATGCTTTAAAAACATAGATTTTGATGTAATTTTTAAAATCTTTGGAAACTTAAAAAAAGTGAAAAACAATAAACTAAAAGGCGTCTTTTAAAGCCTTTTGGAATAAAATAAAGAGAGGAGGTTGTATATGGTTTCGTTTTTTGTCGCTCTTGCTGTTTTGGTTGTCGGCTATCTGATTTACGGCGCCATCGTTGACAGAGCTTTCGGACCCGACGACAGACAAACGCCTGCAATTAAAAATGCTGACGGCGTTGATTTCGTCCCGATGCCGACTTGGAAAATCTTTATGATTCTGTTGTTAAACATCGCGGGTTTAGGACCTATTTTCGGCGCTATCGGAGGCGCTCTATGGGGACCTCAAGTGTTTCTATGGATAGCCTTTGGGACTATTTTTGCAGGCGCTGTCCACGATTATTTATCAGGAATGATAAGTATGAGGCATGAAGGCGCGAGCGTTGCTGAAATTTCAGGAATTTATTTAGGCGGCGGTATGAAAATCGTTATGAGGATTTTCACCGTTGTCCTTTTGATTTTTGTAGGAACTGTGTTTTGGACTGGTCCAGCCGGTCTCCTTGCCCGTCTTACAGGCTTCAATCCCATAATAGCGGGTTTAGGTTTTTGGGTTTTGGTGATTTTTGTCTATTATTTCCTTGCCACTATGGTGCCTATTGATAAAATCATCGGCAGAATTTACCCAATTTTCGGCGCAGTTTTAATTTTTATGGCTATCGGGATTTTCGTAGGAATTTTCTTTGGCGGTTATGCGGGCAATTTAGATGAAATCACCTTCACAAATGTCCATCCTAAACAGTTGCCTATTTGGCCCCTTATGTTTATCACTGTCGCTTGCGGCGCTTTGAGCGGTTTCCATTCAACGCAATCGCCGATTATGGCAAGGTGCGTAAAGAGCGAAAGACAAGGCAGAAAGATATTTTTCGGCGCTATGGTAGCAGAAGGTTTAATAGCGCTTATTTGGGCTGCAGCCGCTTGCGCTTTTTATCCTACTTATCAAGCTCTTGCCGCAGCCGGCGCTCAAGCAAATGTTGTATTTGAAATTTCACTCGGCACACTCGGCGCTATAGGCGGAGGCTTGGCTGTTCTGGGCGTTATAGTCTGCCCTATTACCAGCGGCGATACAGCGTTTAGAAGCGCAAGGCTTACTCTTGCCGATTGGTTTGGTTTTGACCAAGGTCCCATCAAAAACAGATTGTTGATAGCAATTCCTATGCTTTTGATAGCGCTTTTCCTCAGCAAAGTTGATTATCAAATAATCTGGCGTTATTTTGCTTGGTCTAATCAGACTCTTGCTACGATTGTTTTATGGGCGGGCGCAGTTTATTTATTTAAAAAAGGAAAGAGCAAAATCTATGCCGCAATTCCTGCAATTCCCGCTACTTTTATGAGCGCAACTACCGTGACTTATATTTTTATAGCGCCTGAAGGTTTTACTCTTCCCTATTCCGTAGGGCTTCCCATAGGAATAATATCTGCCGCTGTTTGCTTATTTTTATTCCTTTTCTTAGTAGTTTCAAAAGGCAATAAGCAATAAATTATTTTTGACGGCAATGCTGTATTAAAAACTCTCTGCAATTAAAAGTTGCAGAGAGTTTTTTATTTACGTTTTGGCATTCTAAAATCTATTTGACTGCAAATTCATTGCGCTTTCTTATAAAGTTTGCATTTAAACGAGTAATTCTCTGATAAAAAAGGACTTTCAAAATGAACAAAGCATTTGTCTATTCTTTCGGCTGCAAGGTCAACAGATATGAGAGTCAACTTATAATTGAAAAACTGCTCTCAGACGGCTTTGAAATATCTGACAATCCGGCAGATTGCGGTTTAATAGTTTTTAATTCTTGTTCTGTCACTGAGAAGGCGGACTCAGAATGCCTGTATTTCATCAG
>JAIRQB010000079.1 GCA_031256695.1 Elusimicrobiota bacterium
TAATCCTTCGGCGCCGCTTAAAAGTTGGATTTTAGATTTTGAAGCGTCAAAACGGACAGCGACTTCAGCCTGTTCTCCATATACAGCGCGCCTTAAATAAAACCCAAAATCTAAATCAGTATTTTCATATTTCTTACCGCTTTCAAAACCTAAAAGAGCGCTAATTCTTATATTTGAAATCCCGTCTATCTCAATTTGTCCCGAGTTTGAAATTTTTTCTTGTGTGTTTTCATTTGTCAAAATGGATAAATCCGCGCCCGTAAAGAATTTTGTTTTACCGCTATAAAAATAATCGGCATAAAAAGCCCCTTGAAATAGAGAAGTCTTCATTGGGCTTTTGAGATTAAAAAAACCGTAAGGCGTATCAATATAATTTCTTTCGCTTTCATAATTTTGAATGCTAAAAGAAGCGTTTCCTTTTAAAAAGACGCTATTTCTATCTATTAAAACTTCTTTCATAGCGTATAGTCCGCCTCCAAAAGAATTTGCAAAAGCGGCATTAGCGCCTTGTTTTAAATCTCTAAATAAGCAAGAGAAAAATATCCCCATAATACCGCCTGAATTTTTACTCAAATCTGCGCCTGCAAGAATTAGAGAATCTCTCTTTTTAAAAATTTCATCGGCAAAATCTATGCCTTTCTGATTATAATGAGAATCAAAATGAAGCCATATTTTAGAGGCGTTTAAAATAGACAGGATTTCGCCGTCTAATCTGTTTAAAACAGCCTCATTTATGCGGTTTTCCATAGAATCTGAAAAAATATCAGTTATAAAAACTCCCTCAACTTGCATCAATTTATTCTCTGCAGGTTCTGCCGCTTTTAACAAAACGGCTTTTGACGAAATAATCCCCGCTAAAAAGAAAAAAAACAGTATTTTTTTCATAATAAAACTCCTTTGGCGCTTCCTTGAAGTAGAAAAGAGCAGTTGCGCGAAAAAAATATAAAAACAGCCGCTTATTTAACGCAAATTTGGAAGATTTTATCGCAAAAAATACGCCAAAACGGCAAAATCCCCCAATTTTAATCTTTAAAACAGGGTCGGAAATATGCTATACTCCACCATTATTTTAGGCATATTTGAGGTTTTAGATGAAAACTGTGTCTGAAAACATCAAAAATATAAAAATGATTGTAAAATCAATGCGAAATGCAGTTGAAGGCATAGAAATTGTCGCTATCAGCAAGACTTTTGGAGCAGATTTGGTTTTTGAGGCTTTAAAATGCGGTATAACAGATATAGGAGAGAGCAAAATTCAAGAGGCTTTGCCTAAATTTGAGGCGCTTGGCGATAGTCTTAAAGGCATAAAAAAGCATTTTATAGGACATTTGCAATCAAATAAAGCAAAAAAAGCAGTTGAAAACTTTGATTTAATTCAATCTCTGGATAGTTTAGGTTTGGCAAAGGAAATAAATAGGCATTCTTATAATATAGGAAAGAAGCAAAACTGCCTGATAGAAGTAAAAGTTTCAAAAGAAATTTCTAAAACGGGCATTGCGCAGCAAGACATTGACGGCTTTTATAAAGAATGTCTCAATTTCCCTAACATTCTAATCAGCGGGCTTATGCTGATACCGCCTGCAAATGAGGATATTGAGGCAGCAAGACCTTATTTTAAAAAAGGTTTTAATGTCTTTAATAGTTTAAAAAGCAGTTTCAAAAATGAAAATTTCAAGGTTTTGTCTATGGGAATGTCAGCAGACTTTAAAATAGCGCTTGAAGAAGGCTCAAATATGATAAGGATAGGCTCTGCTATTTTTGGAGACAGACAATATGCAAATCAATAGAATTGCTTTTATAGGCGCGGGCAATTTAGCAAGCGCCTTAATAGAAGGTATTTTGAAAGGCGGAGCGGTAAAATCCTCTGATATTTTCGTAAACGGCAGGGATTTTCAAAAAACCTCTGATTTTGCAAAGAAATTCGGCATTAAAGCAGTATCAGATAAAAAAGAGGCTGTTGAAGGCGCTGAAATTGTCTTTTTAACGGTAAAACCGCAAATTTTAACTTCTGTCCTTGTTGAAATAGCGCCTTATACGGCACAAAATCAAATAATTGTCTCTGCCGCAGCAGGCATTTCTATAAAGTATATTGAGGATATTTTAGGCAAAGATATTCCCGTAATAAGAATTATGCCCAATCTTTGTTTTTCAGAAGGCGCTGGCGCCGCTGTTTTTTGCGGGGGGCAAAATACAGCGCAGCAAGACTTACAAAAAATTGAGTTTTTGTTTTCAAATACAGGTATAGTAAAAAATATAGATGAAAAGTTTTTTGAAGCGGCAGCCGCTCTTTTAGGCTCTGGTCCCGCTTATATTTTTTATTTTTGCCAAGCGATGGAAGAAGCGGGCATAAAATTAGGGCTTGCGCCTGATATTTCTAAAACTCTTGCTGCGCAAACTGTTTTTGGGGCGGGCAAAATGCTTTCTGAAAGCGTTTTGAGCGCTGAAGATTTGCGGAAAAAGGTGACTTCCCCTAATGGAATGACATTAAAAGCAATAGAGAATTTCCAAAAAAGAGATTTATTCGGCATTGTTTTTGAAAGTATGCTGAAAGCAAAAGAGAGAAGCGTTGAATTAGGACAAACTAAAAAATAAATAAAGACCTTATTTCATAAAAAATTACAAAAGGTTTTATACGGAGGCAAAAATGATCATTAAAGTAAGGGTAATACCAAATGCAAAGAGAAATGAAGTAGTCAGCAGAATAGGCGCTATTTTGAGAGTAAAGGTTTCCGCCCCCGCTGTTGAGGGACAGGCAAATGAAGAATTATGCGAATTTCTATCTGAATTCTTTGATGTAAAACGCAGCGAAGTGTTTTTGAGAAAAGGCGAGCGCGGACGTGAAAAAACTATAGAAATAACAGGACGCTCAGAGGAAGAATTAGAGGAAGTTTTAGACACTGTTCCCTAAACAAAGTTTTAGTTTTGATATAAAAAAGCAAAGCGGCTCGCAATTAGATTGTTTGAGCCGCTTTTGTATTAAAAAGAGAATAAAATGGAAGAAAATAAAAAAGATTATTCAAAAACAGTCAATTTGCCGAAAACTGATTTTCAGATGAAGGCAAATTTGCCGCAAAGAGAGCCTGCTTTAGTTGAAGAGTGGGAAAAGAATAAAGTTTATCAGCAAATATGCGAAAAGAATAAAGATAAAGAAAAGTTCATTTTCCACGATGGTCCCCCATATGCCAATGGGCATATACATATAGGAACTGCCCTAAACAGAATTCTAAAAGACATCATCATCAAATACCGCTCAATGTCAGGGTATTTTGTTCCCTATATACCGGGCTGGGATTGTCACGGGCTTCCAATAGAACAGCGCGCTTTAAAAGAGTTAAAAACCGATAAAAACAGAGTTGATAAACTCTTATTCCGCAAGCAAGCGGCTGATTTTGCGCGGAAATTTTCTGAGATACAGAAAAGCGAATTCAAAAGACTCGGAACTTTTGCCGATTGGGACAATCCTTATCTGACATTACAGCCTAAATTTGAATACTCAATAATAAAAGTTTTCGCTTCTCTTGTAGAGCAAGGCTTTGTCTACCGTAAAAATAAAGCGGTCTATTGGTGTCCAACTTGCGAAACTGCTTTGGCTGATGCGGAAGTGGAATATGACAATCACAAATCAACATCAATCTACGCCAAATTTCAAATAATATCTCTGCCTCAAAGCGCCCCCGCCTTTTTAAAAGATAAAGAAAATGAATTGAAAAATTTCAGCGTTCTAATTTGGACTACTACCCCTTGGACATTGCCTGCAAATACGGGTTTGGCTTTTAGCCCGGAGGCAAATTATATTGCCACTGTTTTTGATTGCAATGGACGCAGTGAAAATTTAGTAATTGCTAAACCTTTGCTTGAAAATGTCAGCCAAAAAATAGGAGCGCAATCGTTTAAAATTCTTTTTGAGGCAAAAGGCAAAGACTTTTTAGATATTTGTTGTAAAAATCCTCTTGTGGATACAAAATCCCGCTGTGTTTTAGCGGATTTTGTCAGTATGGAGGACGGCAGCGGCATAGTGCATATAGCGCCGGGGCACGGACAAGAGGATTATGCTGTAGGCATAGAATATGGTTTGGATATTCTCTCTCCCGTAAATGACAAAGGATTATTTACAAAGGAAGTTCCTGAATTTGAAAATATAAATGTCTTTAAGGCTACTCAACTCATAGTTGATAAACTCGTCAAAGAAGGCAAAATCCTTGCCGTTATAGAATTGGAGCATTCTTATCCGCATTGCTGGCGTTGCAAAAAACCGATTATTTTTAGGGCTACTCCTCAATGGTTTGTAAGCATAGACTGCAATAATTTGAGAGTAAAACTTTTAGACGAAGTAAAAAAAGTCAACTGGATACCTAAATACGGACAGAATAGAATAGGCGGTATGCTTGAGAGCAGACCTGATTGGTGTATAAGCCGTCAAAGGCTGTGGGGCGTCCCGATACCGATTTTTTATTGCAAAGATTGCGGAGAACCTCTTGTAGATTTAAAGGTAATTGACCGCATAGCGGATATTTTTGGCGAGAAAGGCTCTGACGCTTGGGTAGAGATGAGCGAAGATGAATTGTTAAAAGGCATTGATGTCAAATGTCTCTCTTGCGGCAAAAGTAATTTCAGAAAAGAAAGCGATATTTTAGACGTATGGTTTGATTCAGGCTCTTCTCAAGAGGCTGTTTTATCAAGCGGAAAATATAAAGACCAAAGTTTTCCCGCAGATTTATATTTAGAAGGCAGCGACCAGCACCGCGGCTGGTTTCATACATCAATAATTTTATCTGTCGCGCAAAAAGGCATAGCGCCTTATAAAAATGTTTTAACGCACGGCTTTGTCGTAGACGGTCAAGGCAAAAAAATGTCTAAATCTTCGGGCAATGGAATAGAGAGCGAAGAGTTGATAAAGCAATACGGCGCAGACATTGTCCGTTTTTGGACGGCTTCTTCAGATTATAGAGAGGATATAAGAATCTCAACAGAGATTTTAAAAGGACTTAGCGACGGATATAGAAAAATCAGAAATACAATCAGGTTTATGCTCGGCAATTTGAGCGGTTTTGACATATCAAAAAAAATAGACTTCAAAGATATGCAAGATATAGATAAATATGCTTTAAGCCGTCTAAATATCTTAATTGCCCAAGCGGACGCCTCTTATAAAAATTATGAATTCCATAAAATTACGACTTTAATAAATAACTTTTGCGCCGTTTTTTTGAGCGGCTTTTATCTTGACGCTTTAAAAGACATACTCTATTGCGATAAAACAGACGGCAAAGCGCGTCTTAGCGCTCAAGCGTCTATGTTTGAAATAACTTCTTGCCTCGTAAAAATTTTATCGCCTATACTTTCTTTTACAGCAGAAGAAGCCTGGAAAGAAATCTCTAAAATAGCGGGGAAAGATTTTAAATCCGTGTTTTTGCAAGATATGCCTGTTGCAAATCCAAAATGCATTTTGCCGCCCGAGCAAGAGCAAATATGGGAAAAACTTCTCTCTATTAGAGAAAAAGTTTTAGAAAGCAATGAAAAATTGCGGCAGGATAAAATTATAGGGTCAAATTTGGAAAGCGCCTTAGAAATTAAATACGGCGCAGATTTTAAAGAAGTTTTTGATAATGCCGCTTTATTGAATTTAGTTTTAGGGACTTGGGATATAAAATCCTCTTTTGACGCTTCTCAAAATAGTTTTACCGTTTCGTCTGCAAAAACATCTCATCAAAAATGTTTAAGGTGTTGGCGGCATTTAGAAGATATATGCGGCGGATTATGCCCGCGTTGCCGCGAAGCGCTCAAATAAATGAAAAAATACTTTTCTCTTTTCCTCTCTGTTTTGGCACTAGACCAAATCTCAAAATTAGCGATTTACAAACTCCTTCCCTACGGCGCTTCAATACAAATAGTAAAACCCCTTCATTTTTTCTATTTAACCAAAGTCTACAATACGGGCGGCGCTTTCAGTTTCTTTCAAAATCACAATCTCTTTTTTCTTATTTTTATACCGCTTTTTTTATTATCCATCGCCCTATACGCTTATAAAGAAAGAGAGAATTTGTCTAAATTTCAAAAGCATTGCCTCTGCATTTTAATAGCGGGCGGAGCGGGCAATTTGACAGATAGGATTTTTAGAGGCGCTGTCATAGATTTTTTAGATTTCGGTATAAATAATTTGAGGTGGCCCTCTTTTAATATAGCAGACTCCGCCGTTTGCATTTCTGTCTTTCTGCTCGCTATTGATATGTTAAAAACAGCGCTGAAAGACAAAAAGAACTCCTCAAAATAAAAAAGGCGCAGGGCTTATTCTTGCTAATCCCGCGCCTTTTAACTTTCCAATTTCATTCCTGCTATAAAAATCTCACAAAATGCGAAAAGTCTTGCTCCTTATATTTTCTCCTGCCTGTCATCTGTTCTCTTGCCACGCTCATCATAAGTTTTATTCTATTTATTTGATTTACTTCGCTGGCTCCCGGGTCATAATCTACTGCGGCTATATTTACATCGGCATAACGCCTCTTTAATTCTTTCATCACTCCCTTCCCCGTAATGTGATTAGGCAGACAGCCGAAGGGCTGAACGCACACTATATTGTTTGCGCCGCTCTCTATAAGTTCAAGCATTTCTGCAGTAAGAAGCCAGCCTTCTCCGCTTTGATTGCAAACCGAGACAATCTCTGAAACTTTTTCTGCGAGTTGTTTTGTCCTTTCAGACGATTCAAAATGGACGCTGTTTTTCAAAAACCTTCTAATCATTCCTCTGTGTATTTCTATGATTTTTATAATTGCGCTTGAAATAATTTTCATTTTAAGAGAGCCCGCAAGATACTTATGCTTGTAGTTGTCGTCTAAAAGGCAATAGATAAAAAAATCAGTCATATCAGGCACTATTGCTTCCGCTCCTTCCTTTTCTAAAACAGAGACGAGATTATTATTGGCGTCAGGGTGGAATTTCACCAAAATTTCGCCCACAACTCCCACGCGCGGCTTCTTTATATCCCTTATAGGAATTTCGTCAAATTCTTTTATTATTTTTTTAATCGTCCTTTTAAATTCAAAATGCCCCGTTTTTCTAATTCTGTCTGATAAATGAATAAGCCATTTTTCAGTTAAATTTTCAGTCTGCCCCGTATTTATTTCATATGGTCTCATTCTATTTGAGAGCCGCATAAGAAGGTCGCCGTATAATAGGACGAGCATAACGTCTTTAATTAAACCCATAGAAAACCCGAGACTATTGCTGGCAGACGAATTTGTAACCCCCAGCGAAATTATAGGGACATTTTTAAAACCCGCCTTTTCAGCCGCTTTCCTTAAAAAAGCGCCGTAATTTGTAGCGCGGCAGCCGCCGCCCGTTTGAGAGATAATTAAAGCGGTTTTATTTAAATCATATTTGCCTGATTTTAAAGCATTGATTAACTGCCCCACTACCACTATAGTGGGATAGCAAGCGTCATTGTTGACATAGCGCAAACCTTCTTCAATATCCTTTTTGCCCACATTAGGCAAGACTTCTAAATTGATTTTGTGTTTTCTCATTACAGCGCCTGCGAGTTTAAAATGCACGGGCGACATTTGAGGGCATAAAATCGTATAGGATTCTTTCATCTCTTTTGTAAATTCTTTAAATTCAGAGCCTCTAAAAATTTCTTTTGAAGTCCGCAGCCCCTTCCTTTCCTTTATCGCCGCAAGCAAAGAGCGTATTCTTATCTTTACAGCGCCTAAATTAGCGCCTTCGTCTATTTTTAAAACTGTATAAATTTTGCCCGACTTTGAAAGGATTTCCTCTGTCTGCTCTGTAGTTATAGCGTCAAGCCCGCAGCCGAAAGAATTTAATTGAATAAGTTCAACGCTGTCTAAACTTGCCGCCAAAACAGCCGCTCTGTAAAGGCGCGAATGATACATCCATTGGTCAACAAAATTCAGCGGAGGCAAATGCCCCGCTAAATGAGCGACAGAATCTTCGCTCAAAACAATCATCTGATAAGAGGCTATTAAATCAGCAATGCCGTGGTTTATAGCGGGGTCTATGTGATAAGGTCTGCCTGCAAGAATTACGGCAGGCTGCCCTGTTTTCCTTATCTCTTTTATAAGAGCGGCGCCTGTTTTGCGAATATCTTTTTTGAATAAATTTAAAGCCGCCCGCCCCTTTAAAACGGCAAAAGCGAGTTCTTTTTTTGTGAGTTTATACTCTTTTAATTCTTGATGCAGGCGGAAAATCAATCTTTTGAGATTGTCAAAAGGCAAGAAAGGCTCAATGAACTTCACTCCTTGCGTCTCTAAAATATCCATATTTAGCCTAATTACTTCCGGGTATCCGCCTACGACGGGGCAATTATAATGATTGTCAGCATCTTTAAATTCTCTCACTTCAAAAGGAATACAAGGATAAAAAATGGTTTTAAGACCTTTTTTGACGAGATTTTCTATATGCCCGTGAACCATTTTCGCGGGGAAACACACAGTTTGCGAAGGTATGCTTTCAAGCCCGCTATTGAAGAGTTCATTTGAGGAAGGGTCTGACAAAACTACTCTAAAACCCAAAGAGGTAAAAAAGGCAAACCAGAAAGGATAATTTTCATACATATTTAAAGCGCGCGGCATTCCGATTTCTCCGCGTCGGGCTTTTTCTATAGGCAGAGGCTTATAATAATCAAAAAGCCTTTTGTATTTATAATCAAACATATTGAAGGCGAAATTGTTTATTTTTTTATCTTTCAAAGCGTTTTCACATCTATTGCCTGATATAAAGGTTTTACCCTCCGGAAATACCGCTATATTTAAAAGACATTTATTTTCACAGCCTTTGCAGCGCGTATTTCTCATTTTGAAAGAAAAAGTTTCTAATTTTTCCCGCGATATTAAAGAAGTATTTCCTTTTGTATTTTGCAGCGCTATAAGACTTGCGCCGAAAGCCCCCATATATCCTGCTATATCAGGGCGCGAAATTTCAGCGTTTAAAAGGATTTCAGCCGCCCGCAAAACTCCATTATTAAAAAAAGTCCCGCCTTGGACTACGATATTTTTCCCCAATTCCTCCGCTGTTGAAATTTTTATAACTTTATACAGAGCGTTTTTTATAACGGAATAATCAAGCCCAGCCGATATATCGGCGGCAGACGCCCCCTCTTTTTGCGCTTGTTTGATTTTAGAATTCATAAAAACAGTGCAGCGCGAGCCTAAATCTACGGGAGTTTTAGATTTTAAAGCAAGAGTTGCGAAATCTCTCACATTGTAATTTAGGCTTTTGGCGAAATTTTCAATAAAAGAGCCGCAGCCTGAAGAACAGGCTTCATTTAAAATTATTTTGTCTATCAGCCCGTTTTTTACATAAATGCACTTCATATCTTGACCGCCTATGTCTAAAATGAAAGAGACATTTGGGTTAAAATAATGAGCGGCTTTATAATGGGCTATAGTTTCAACTTCGCCGAAATCAAAACCTAAAGCGGCTTTGATTAAAGACTCTCCATAGCCGGTGGCGCAAGCGCTTACAATTCGGGCTGTCAGCGGAATTTTTGAATAAATGTCTTTCAAAACATCAACTACAGACATCAATGGATTTCCATTATTTGCCCCATAATAGTCATAGACTATTTCTTTATTTTTTGTAATTAAAACCGCCTTTGTAGTAGTTGACCCCGCATCTATGCCTAAAAACAAATCGCCTGAAAAATCTGAAAACTCAAGACGTTTTGCCGCGCTCTTGCCGTGCCTTTCTAAAAAAGCGGCATATTCTCCATCGTCTTTAAAAAGAGGCGGTAAAGAATCTGGATTTTGCAAAACGCCGCCTTTTTCTTTTAAATACTCAAATCTTTTACGCAACTGTTTAAATGAAATTTCAACGGTATTTTTTAATTTAGCGCCTAAAAGAGCGGCGCCGAAAGCGACAAAGAAATGAGCATTGTTGGGGAAAAAGATATTTTCTGCGGCAAGATTTAAAGATTTAATAAAACGCTCTCTCAATTCAGACAAGAAAAATAAAGGTCCCCCTAAAAAAGCGACATTGCCTTTTATAGAGCGTCCGCGCGCCAGCCCCCCTATAGTTTGATTTACCACAGCCTGCAAAATGCTTGCCGCTATATCTTCTCTTGCCGCTCCCTCATTTAAGAGGGGCATAATGTCTGTTTTTGCGAAAACTCCGCAACGGGCGGCTATTGGATAAATTGTTTTGTGATTTTTAGCGAGTTCATTTATGCCTGCGGCATCTGTTTTTAGAGTTTGCGCCATCTGGTCTATAAAAGCGCCGGTCCCGCCCGCGCAAGTCTCATTCATTCTTTGGTCTATTGAAGCGCTGTCAAAAAATGTAATTTTGGCATCCTCTCCGCCCAATTCTATAGCCGCATCAATTTTAGGCAAAAATGTCTTTATAGCCTCAGTGCAGGCAATTACTTCTTGCTCAAATTGAATGCCGCTTTTTTGAGACAGCGTTATAGCGCCTGAACCTGAAGCGCAAATTGTCATTTTCTCATCAATCAAGTCTTGCGGCGCTTCATCTATTAAACTGATTATTGTATTTAGAAGGTCTAATTGATGCCTTTTATAATTGCAATAGATTGTATTGTTGCCGCCGTCTAAAACGGCAAGTTTTATTGTAGTAGAGCCTATATCTAAACCCGCTTTTAAGTTATTTTTCATATTGTTTTCCATTTTATTTTTTACCTCACTGTCATTTGCAGCGCGCGCAAACACATAGCGCTGCGCAAACGCACAGCGCTGCGCAAACGCATAGCGCTGCCGCAATCCATTTTGCCGTTGTCGTCGTTGTTGAAAAAGAAAAAGACAACGGCAAAAGAGGTGAAAATCTTATTTGAGCAAAAATGTGATTCTTGAGTTGCCTTGCTACTTGGGATTGCAACTCCGGAATGACAGCACTGTAGGTTTGCGCCTTTTGCTGTTTTAATATGCCGTTTTCCTTAACTCTTAAGAGTTATTTGGCGGCGTTTTTTGCCGACTTTATTTCTTGATGTCGGCTTGCTGACAAATTACTCAAGAGTTGTTTGGTGGCGCGGTAGCGCCGCCAAATTACTCAAGAGTTGTTTGGCAGCGTTTTACGCTGACAAATTACTCAATTAACTTTTAATTCTCTATCCTGTCATAAACCAACACTTTTGCGCCGTAAATATCTTTTGTAAAAGACTGCTTATATTTATCAGATATGTATGTCTCTTTATCATTGGGGTCTATCAAAACATACAATCTTTTAAAAACGGCATTTTCTAAATCTTCTTGGGCTGCAAATAATACAGGAGTTTTTGCTCCCTTTTGCGAAACATAATAATTTGCAAATACTTTCAAGCCCGCTCCTCTTGTTTTATTTCTTTTGCTGTCCCAAATAGGCATTCTTATAAAAACAGCCGTTCCTTTATCATAAATATCTTTTTGCGCTATAAGATAATTAGCCCAGTCTTTATACGGTCCGTCGGGGATATAACGGCTGCGGTTATTTTCGTCAACTTTTATTAGAGTATTAAAGAAAAGAAAAAAGGCAAGGCAGACAATAATAATTGATTTTGCCGTCATATCTTTGCGGCATAAAAAATCAATGCATTTTATAGCGGAAAAAGCGCAAAGCAAATAAAAATAAGGCAATAATGTAAATAAATACCTATCAACCCACAGAGACGCTTGATTTATTCCAAAAGATATTTTGCTGTATTCAAATAAGGCAAAAACAACAAAGACAATCGTCCATAAAATAATAGTTAAAAGACTAAAGCGCCAATTTATTCGTTTTTTAGACAGAATTTTTTTAAACAAAAACACAATCAGTATAGAGGCGGCAAAAAGGAAAAGAGACGGGTTCTCTCATTGACATCGTTGCTCTTGCCATATCCATAAAAGGAGCGCTGACCCAAAACAAAGAGCCTATTTCGTCAAACCAAAACCCTTTCATACCGGCATAATTAAGCATAATTGCAAACATCAAAAGCGATATGAAAAACATAATAATATGAGTCGGCGCGCAAAATTCTTTTGCTCTCTTAATCATTTTTTCAATTCCCTCCTGAATAAGAAATCTATATTTTTGAATTGGCTTTTTAAATTGCAGTTTTCTTTTATTTCAGCCTCAGTTAAGTATTTTGAAATTTCGCTTTTTAGGCAACTCTCCTCTAAAGAGATTTGATTTTCTTTGGCATAAAAAGCCGCCGTCTGCATTAAGGCATATCCTTCTTCCCTTGAAAGCCCTTTGTCAACTAAAGATAAAAGCAGAGAGCCTGAGAAAACAACGTCTTTTGTCTTATCTAAATTGTTTTGCATATTTTGAGGATAAACTTTTAACCCGGAAAGCAAATACTGCATTCTAATCAGTATAAAATGCGCCGCTATTGAGGCGTCAGGGAGGATAATTCTCTCCGTTGAAGAATGGCTTATATCCCTCTCATGCCAAAGCGCTATATTTTCCATAGCGGTTGCGGCATAGCCCCGCAAAAGCCTCGCTAAACCGCATATATTTTCAGAAATAATTGGATTTCTTTTATGAGGCATAGCAGAAGATCCCTTTTGCCCTTTTGTAAAAGGCTCTTCTGCTTCGCAAACCTCAGTCCTTTGCAGATGTCTGATTTCTGTTGCAATTCTCTCTAAACAAGCGCCTAAATGAGCGAGAGTAGAAATATAAAAAGAATGTCTGTCGCGGGGGATTATTTGAGTTGAAATAGGCTCTTGTTTTAATTTCATTTTTTGACAGACATATTTTTCTACAAAGGGGTCTAAATGCGCCATAGTCCCCACAGCGCCGCTTATTTTGCCGAAGGCAATATTATCTCTTGCAAATTCAAGTCTTTCTATAGTCCTTTTTATCTCGCTATGCCAAGACAAAACTTTCAGCCCGAAAGTTATAGGTTCTCCGTGGACGCCGTGCGTGCGCCCTATCATTGCCGTGTTTTTATATTTTTTAGCGAGGCTTTCTGTAATCAAAAGAAGTTTTTTTGTCTCTTTTATAAGGAGTTCAGCCGCTTCTTTAAGTTGAGCGCCCGTTGCCGTATCTAAAATATCTGAGGAAGTCATACCCAAATGCAAAAATCTGCCGTCTGAGCCGATGCTCTCAGAGACAGCCGTCAAAAAGGCTATTACATCGTGTTTTACCGTCATTTCTATTTCATTTATTCTATTTATATTGATTTTTGCTTTTGCCTTGATATTTTCCAGCGATTTTTTAGGGACAGCGCCGAGTTTAGACATAGCCTCTGCCGCAAAAATTTCAATCTCAAGCATTTTTTGAAATCTGTTTTCATCCGACCAAATTGCCGACATCTCAGGTTTTGCATATCTTGCTATCATAAAAACTCCTTTTTTACTCTAAAAATCCTTTAAAAATTCAATTCTGCCGCCGGATTTTATCATAAAAACAAATGCTCAAATTCAATTTGCTACAATAATTTTTAAGAATTTAGGCGAATGGACGTTAAATTTTTGATAAATCAATGCCGATGCGTCTAAAATAAAAGGGAGGTCATTATGTATAGAGTAGTTCTCAAGCAAAAACTTGCCTCAAATATCACAAGTTTTTGGATAGAAGCGCCCGATATTGCCAGAAACGCTCAAGCGGGACAATTTTTAATTTTTAGGCTTGACGATTACGGCGAAAGAGTTCCTTTAACCGTAGCGGGCATAGATAGGCAAAAAGGCTTAATCCGCATTATTTTTCAGCACGCGGGCAAAAGCACTACGGCGCTGTCTTTGTTAAAAGAAGGCGACAATATAAAGGATTTACTTGGACCTTTGGGACGTCCTACTGAAGTTGAAAAATTCGGAACAGCCTGCATTGTTTCAGGCGGAGTAGGCACTGCTGAAATTTTAACCGTAATTGAGGCTTTGCGCATAGTGGGCAATAAAGTCATAAGCATTGTAGGCGCAAGGACAAAAGAATTGTTTTTATTAGAGGAAGATATTAGGCGCGCTAGTTCAGAACTTCACATAGCCACAGACGACGGCTCATATGGAGTCAAGGGACTTGTCACCGATATTTTAAAAACTCTAATAGCGCGAGAGACAATCAATATAGTCTATGCTATAGGACCGGCTCCGATGATGAGAGCGGTGGCTGACCTCACAAAAAAACACAGTATAAAAACCGTCGTCTCTTTAAATCCCATTATGGTTGACGGAACAGGTATGTGCGGCGCTTGCCGCGTAAGCGTAGGCGGCAAGACAAAATTTGCCTGCGTTGACGGGCCTGAATTTGACGCACATCAAGTCAACTGGGATGAACTTCTTTCGCGGCTTGGAACATTTAGATATCAAGAAAAAACCTCTTTGGATAGGTTTAATATAAGGAGGAGCGCTTTATGTCAAGAATAGCAATGCCTCAAAGAGAAGCAGAGATAAGAAATAAAGATTTTATTGAAGTAAATACAGGATATACCGACGAACAAGCGCTAGCGGAAGCGAAACGCTGTTTAAAATGCCCTAAACCGATGTGCGTCCAGGGCTGCCCCGTAGAGATAGAAATTCCCGCTTTTATAGGCGCTTTAAGCGATGACAATCCTTTTAAAGCGGCAAAAATTTTGAAAGGCAAAAACAGTTTGTCGGCTGTATGCGGCAGAGTTTGCCCTCAAGAAAAACAATGCGAAAAACATTGCATTTTGGGCAAGAAAGACGAGCCGATTGCCATCGGCAATTTGGAAAGATATACGGCTGATTGGGCTGCAGAAAATATAAAAGAAAAGAATATTTCAGTAGAGAGCAAGGGCATAAAAGTTGCAGTTATAGGCTCTGGTCCTGCCGGTCTTACCTGCGCGGGCGATTTGGCAAAAGCGGGTTATGAGACAGTTATTTATGAATCGCTTCACAATAGCGGCGGAGTTTTAAGATACGGAATACCTGAATTTAGATTGCCTAAATCTATTTTAGATTATGAAATAGATGCGCTAAAAAAAGCGGGCGTCTCTTTTAAATTCAATACTCTAATAGGGCGGACAATCACGATAGATGAATTGTTTAAAGACAATTATAAGGCTATTTTTATAGGCAGCGGCGCGGGGCTTCCCACTTTTATGGGGATTGAAGGCGAAAATTTAAAAAATATCTATTCGGCTAATGAATTTTTGTCAAGAGTAAATCTTATGAGAGCGGCTGATTTCCCTGAATACGATACTCCCGTTTATAAAGGAAGCAATGTCATTGTGGTAGGCGGCGGGAATACCGCTATGGATTCAGTGAGGACTGCCAAAAGATTGGGCGCAGACACGGTGACTCTCGTCTATCCCAGAAGCGAGGCTGAAATGCCCGATAGGCTTGAAGAAAAAATCCACGCAAAAGAGGAAGGCGTTCAATTTATGCCTTTGACAAATCCTATCCGTTTTATCGGAGACGATAAGCATTATTTTGTCACTCAAGTTGAATGTTTAAAAATGGAATTAGGAGAGCCCGACGCTTCTGGGCGGCGCAAACCTCAAGAAATAGCAGGCTCAAACTTTACAATAGAGGCTGATTGCGTAATTTTGGCTTTGGGTTTAAATCCTAATCCCGTTTTGACTTCTCTTACAAAAGGTCTTAAAACCAATGAGCGCGGACGGATTATTATTGACGACAATTTGATGTCTTCAATACCCGGCGTCTTTGCCGGCGGCGATATTGCCGGCGGCTCAACTGTAATAGAGGCTATGGGTATGGGGAAACAGGCGGCAAGAAAAATAATGGATTATCTAAATACGTTAAAGTAAATTGAAAGCGCCGCTCAAAAAACGATAGGCTTTTTTGCTATTTTTTTGGCGGCGTTTTTTTTATGCGGCGGGCAAATTAAGTTATTTGCTTTCAAACTTGCAACAATGGAGGCTCAAATGAAAAGTTTTGATTATGTTTTAAAAGACCCCGTAGGAATTCACGCAAGACCCGCGGGGCTTCTTGTAAAAGAGGCAAAAAAATATCTCTCCGCTATAGAAGTCAAAAGCGGCGGCAAGAGCGGCGATGCAAAAAAACTTTTTTCTCTTATGAAATTGTCTGCAAAATGCGGGCAAACTGTGACTTTTGAAATAAGCGGAGAAGATGAAGAAAAAGCCTTTGAGGAATTAAAAGTTTTTATTGAAGGAAACCTTTAAAAAGATAATCTTTGACGTTTTAAGAATTAAATAATGGAGGCAAAAATGCGGATTAAATTTTCAAAATTAACTGCGGCGGGAAATGATTTTGTTTTAATTGACAATAGGAATGCCGTAATCAATAAAGACATTTATCAAAGTCTTGCTGTGAAACTTTGCAATCGCAGATACGGCATTGGCGGGGACGGGTTGCTTTTTGTTGAAAAAAGTCCAAATCAAAATATTGATTTTAAAATGAAATATCTAAACTCAGACGGCTCTTTTGCCGATATGTGCGGAAACGGCGGGCGCGCTATTGCGATGTTTGCTTATTCTATAGGAGCGGCGAAAGAAAAAATGACTTTTGAGACCGATGCGGGCATAGTTTCCGCTGAAATTTTAAGCGAGAGAGAAGTTAAATTAAATATGTTTGACCCCAAAGATTTAAAATGCGGCGTTAAAACAACGCTTGACGGCAGAGATTTTGACATTGACTTTATAAATACGGGCGTTCCTCACGCTGTCGTTTTTGTAAACGGCATTGAAAATTTTGATGTCTTTAAATAAGGGCGTCTGATAATAAATGCCGCTGTCTTTGCGCCTGCAGGGACTAATGCGGATTTTGTGAGCGTCTCAAAAGAAAAAGACAATACAATTTATGTCCGCACTTACGAGAGAGGAGTAGAGGACGAAACGCTTGCCTGCGGAACGGGCATAATTGCTTCCGCTATAATAGCGGCATTACGTAATTTTGTAAAAGTTCCCGTAAAAATTATAGCGCGCGGCGGCGATGAATTATCCGTATCTTTTAAACAAGACGGAGAAAAAATCAAATCAGTTGTTTTAGAGGGACCGGCAATTATCGCATTTGAGGGGAATGCGGAGGTATAAATTGGAAAGTTACGAGCAGGTTATAGGCATTATGCGGAAAACAAGTAAAATTCCGCTAATTTTTATTTATGAAAGGAAAAAAAATGAAAGCATTGACAGCGGCATTTCTTTTTATATTTCTTGCAAGCGCGCAGGCGGCGGTTTTTGAAAGAATTTTAACCGAAGAAAATTCAATTCAGACCGCTTTGGCTCTAAATTACGATATTCTCATACAATCTCAAAAAGCAGAACTATCCAATCAAAAAAGCCGAGAATCAAAAGCGCTGTATTTCCCCATTGTGGATTTAAATATCAATATATCTAAATTCAGCAACGGCGCTCCCGTCTCGCTGTTTAACAATTTATCGGCTTCGCCCGTGTATTTGCCCGCAGAAAATCCGGAAGGCATCTATTATAATTCGCGTATTTCGGTTTGGCAGCATCTTTATACGGGCGGGCGCGTCAGAGGCGCCAATAGAATGGCTTTAATAAATATAGAAAAGACTAAAAATGAATTAAATATCATTAAAAACAAAGTGACATCAGATATAAAAAAGGCTTTTAATGAAACTCTCTATTACAAAACAAAAATAGAGGTTTTGCAATCCTCAAAAAATAAAAAGAATGCATCCGAGATAAAATTTAAAATAGACGCCTCTGAAATTGAATATGGAAAGTCCCTCTTAAACCTTCTCTATTTGATAGGGCTGGATTTAAATTCCATCGCAGATGTGGAAGGCGCATTTGAGCCTAAAATGAAAGATATTTCTTTGGATAAATGTATGGTTTTGGCATATCAATACAAAGCGGAATTTCAAAGCGCTCTTTATCAAGAATCAATGGACGAACTTTCTGTAAATCTTTTGTCCGTTCAGCGTTATCCTGCCGTAGATATAGGCGCCGCTCAAGAGTGGGTAGGCGAAAAAGTGCTAAACGATAAAAACAATTGGTATGTCTTTTTGAATATCAATTTGCCTGTTTTTGACGGAGGCGCTGTAATATCAAGAGTTGCGCAGGCTAAAGTAAATGCAAGACAAGCCGCAATAGAGAGAGCAAAAAACAATGAGCAAATCAGGCTTTTTATACATCAATCTTTTCTTGAATACAGTTTTTGGAAACAAAAAGCCGTCCAAAACAATCTTTTAAGCAAGCGCGGAAGATACGATGAAAACGACTTGGAAATTATTAGAAATTTAAACAGAAGTTATTTTGACCTTGAATTCGCAACGGGAGTTCAACTTGATAAATTTTAAGTCCCGCCTTTATAAAAAAATCATTTCTTTTTTTCTCGCCGTTTTTCTGTCTTTTCAAATCCAGCAGGTTTATATTTGCGCTAAAGAATTTGACGAAGATGAATTCTTGACCGATATTCTATGGAACAAATACGCAAGTTTAAACAAAGACAAAAGACCAACAACGGCTTTGGTTTTGGGAGGAGGCGGCGCCAGAGGTTTTGCCCACTTGGGAGTTTTAAAAAGTTTTGAAAATGAAAATTTGCCCATAGATTTTGTAGTCGGAGTAAGCATAGGCTCAATTGCCGGGCTTTTTTATTGCGCTGGTTTTTCTATGGACAGCGCTATAAAACTTGCGGAAAATTTCAAATGGTCGTCTGCTTCAAATTTAAATCCGCTGTCGCTTTTCAGTATGCTTGTCAGCGACAGTATGCTCTCTAATGAAGAATTGGAATCTTTTTTAAATAAGCAGATAGGAAATATTGATTTAAACGGTTTGAAAATTCCGCTCATCTGCACCGCTGTGGATTTAAATACGGGAGAGAGAATTTTATTGAGGGAAGGCAATGCCGCTTTTGCCGCAAGAGCCAGCGCCGCTATACCGGGCATTTTTAAGCCCGTTGAATACAAACAGAGATTTCTTGTAGACGGCGGTCTTTATGAAAATATACCCGTTGATATAGCCCGCATTTTTGACCCCGGCATTGTAATAGCGGTGTCAGTATCGGCTGATATTTCTAAAAATTCCACAGACAATATCTTTTTAACTTTAATGCAGGCTATTTATATACAAGGCAAAGTTTTTGATTTGAAAAATTTGCAAGATGCGGATATTGTTATAAGCCCCGATGTCGGCGATATTTCAGCAATAGATTTGCAAAGGACTTCTGAGGCTGTCAGAAAGGGTTTTTACGCCTCTCAAACGGGAATGGAAACGTTGAAGAGGAGTTTGATAAATAAAACGCAATGGGAGTTCCTCATTGAATAAAACTGCGGCTGCTCTAATTTTTATTTTGTTTTTGTTGTTTCAATCCGCTTCCGCCGCTCTTACAGAGAGCGCATCCGATGAAGAAATTAGAAATTATTTAGAGCGTCCGCTTGACAAAGATGGTTTGGAAAATTTGGAAAAACTTGCAGACGTCTTATTTCAGCAAAAAAGATTCCTTGCCGCTTCGGAAATTTATCAAAACCTGCTTTCTAAATACCCCTCTAAACAAAAGACTTTCCTCTACAATGTAAAATTAGGAGATATTTTTGCAGAGTTGAAAAACTATTCTCAAAGTTTATCCTTTTACAATACGGCTAAAAATTTATACGGAAAAGATATTGAGATTAGGCTTAAAATAGGAAATCTGCTGTTTGAAAACGGCTTGTATAATTTGGCTCAAGAGTCATATTTGGAAATTTTAAAAATCAATAAAAATTCAGACGAAGCAAAAATAAAACTCGGCGGCATCTTTTTTTTGACGGGGGATTTTCTGTCTGCGGCGGAGTATTATGAAAAAATTGACAAGAAGCGTTATGACGAGCCTTTGATAATAAATATCGCAAAAACATACCGCAAAACAGGCGGAGCGGACAAGGCTTTGGTTTTTTTAAACAATTATCTTAAATCAAGCGATAGCGCCGAAATCTATTTTTTAGCGGGAAAATTTTATTATCAAAAGAAAGACTATCAGAATGCCCAAATCAATTTTCTGTCGGCGCTAAAACAGAACAATCAATTTTTTGAAGCCTATCTATATCTTGCAGATATAAATATAGAATATGAAAACAATTTGGATTTAGCGGATGCCTTGCTTGAAAAAGCCTTTGCGCTAAAACCAGACAGCGCCGCAATAGACTTATTGCGTTCTTGCTCCGCATATAAAAGAGGAAATAACAAAATTGCCGAAAACTTTGCGGAGTCCGCCTATAAAAAAAGTAAAACCGATTTTACAAGGCAAGAGGCAAAAAGAGCGGCGGATTTTTTTAATAAAGCAAATGCCGTCCAAAAGAAAAGAAACAGATAGTTTGCGGCGTAAAATAAATATAAGGAAAAGAAAATGCTGAATTTTAAAAGAAATGATTTGTGCCTTGAAGATGTAAAACTCTCATCTCTTGCCGAGAAATTTCAAACGGCGCTTTATGTGTATTCTAAAAAACAACTGCTTGAAAATTTTAGAAGTTATAAAGACGCTTGCGGCAAAGAGACGCTTATTTGTTTTGCCTGCAAAACAAATTCAAATGCCGCCATTTTGAAACTTTTGGCAAATGAGGGAGCGGGAGCAGACACTACTTCAGGCGGGGAAATTTTTAGATGTTTATCGGCTGGTTTTTCCCCTTCAAAAATTGTCTATGCAGGCGTCGGAAAGACGGCTGAGGAAATAGAATATGCCTTAAAAAATAAAATTTTTATGTTTAATGTTGAATCTTTTGAGGAACTTGCCGCAATAGATAAAATTGCAGCAAAATTAAAAACTAAAACCCGTTTTGCATTTAGAGTAAATCCCGACGTTGACCCTTCAACGCATTCTTATATAAAAACGGGCAAAAAAGGAACAAAATTCGGCATTCCCATTGAGGATGCCGTCAACGCTTATTTGAACGCTAAAAAATATAAAAATGTTGAAGCGCTTGGCATTCATTCCCATATAGGCTCTCAAATTTTAGACATAAAACCTTTCAAAGAAGCCGCTTTAAAGATAAAAAAAACCATCTCTGAAATAGAAAAAAATGGTTTGAGAATTGAATACATAAATTGCGGCGGCGGATTAGGAATTGCTTATCAAAAATCTCAAAAAGCGCCGCTGCCTTCAAAATTGTTTTCTGAAATTTTTAATGTTTTTAAAGGCGAGAATAGAAAATTTATTTTTGAGCCTGGGCGCTCAATAGCGGCAAATGCCGGTCATCTTTTATGCAAGGTAATTTACCGAAAAAAATCAGGCGGAAAGAGTTTTTTAATTACAGACGCCGCTATGAATGATTTAATAAGACCCACTTTATACGAGGCATATCACGATATAATCCCCGTAAAAAAGAGCGCGGCAAAAAAAGTTAAAAGCGATATTGTAGGTCCCATCTGCGAAAGCGGCGATTTTTTAGGCAAAGATAGAATGCTGCCTGTTTTGGCTCAAGGAGAATATTTGCTTATAACTTGCGCCGGCGCCTACGGAGCGGCTATGTCTTCTCAATACAATTCAAGACCAATGCTTGCCGAGGTTTTAGTTGACGGCGCTTCGGCAAAACTTATAAGGAAAAGAAATTCTTATAAAGATTTATTGTTTAATGAAATGTAAGAAAGTTGAAATTTAAGAATCGTGAATGCATTGCGCAGACGGCGCTTGATAAAAACAGAAAACAAAAACGGAATATCTGCCGCTGCTAAATCAACAAAATAAAAGGAGAAAAAATGAAATCAGACATTGAAATAGCGGCATCTGTAAAATTGAGAAAAATTGAGGAAATCGCCGCAAAAATAGGCATAGAGGAAAAAGACATAATCAAATACGGCTCTTTTGCCGCAAAAATTTCAGCGCCGATAAAAGAAAACAAAGCAAAAATCATTTTGGTGACGGCAATAAACCCGACCCCTGCGGGCGAGGGGAAAACTACCGTCAGCATCGGTCTTGCCGACGCGCTCTCTCTAAAAGGCAAGAAAACATCTCTGGCTTTAAGAGAGCCTTCTCTGGGACCTGTTTTCGGCATAAAAGGCGGAGCGGCAGGCGGCGGTTATGCTCAAATTGCGCCGATGGAAGATATAAATTTGCATTTTACGGGCGACTTTCACGCTATTTCTACCGCTAACAATTTATTGTCGGCTATGATTGACAATCATATTTTTTGGGGCAATGCCTTAAAAATAAAAAAAGTTTTGTGGCGGCGCTGTATGGATATGAATGACCGCGCCTTGCGCGCAATAGTGACGGGTCTCGGATACAATACGAGAGAAGACGGTTTTGACATCACAGCCGCAAGCGAAATTATGGCTATTGCCGCTCTATCAGACGGCATTAGCGATTTAAAAATACGGCTTTCAAATATTTTGGCGGCAGAAAATTATGACGGCGCTTTTATAACCGCTAAAGATTTAAAAGCCTCAGACGCTATGGCTGTCATTTTAAAAGACGCTATAAAGCCTAATTTGGCTCAAAGTTTAGAGGGAACTCCCGCTTTTGTCCACACTGGACCTTTTGCCAATATAGCGCACGGTTGCAATAGCATTATCGCCTCTAAAACTGCGGCAAGTTATTCTGATTTTGTTGTGACAGAAGCGGGTTTCGGCGCGGATTTAGGCGCTCAAAAATTTTTAGATATTAAATGCCGCATTGCAGGCATAAAGCCTTCTGCAGTTGTAATTGTAGCCACTATCCGCGCTTTAAAGAGTTTAGGCGGCGCTCCAAAAGAGGCTTTGTCTAAACCAAATGCGGATTTTCTGCTGAAAGGATTGCCTAATTTAATGAAGCATATTGAAAATATAAAAAATGTCTATGGGCTTCCTTGCGCTGTAGCGGTAAATTTATTTTCAAGCGATACTGCCGATGAAATCAAAATATTAAAAGAGGAATGCAAAAAGGCGGGCATTGAAGCGGTAGAAACTGATGTTTGGGCTAAAGGCGGCAAAGGCGCTTTAGAACTTGCGGATTCCGTTTTAAAACTATGCGAAAGCAAAAGTGAATTGAATTTCTCTTATAGTTTAGAAGACAGCATAGTTGTGAAAGTCTCTAAAATCTCAAAGAAAATTTACGGCGCTTCGGGAGTTGTATTTTTGCCTAAAGCCGCAAAAGCCGCTGAAAAACTTCAAAATACTCCATTTGCAAAAATGCCTGTCTGCATAGCCAAAACGCAATATTCTCTTTCAGACAATCCCGCATTGCTCGGCAGACCTGAAAATTTTGATATTACAGTTAGAGATATTTTGCCAAGGGGCGGGGCGGGTTTTTTAGTTGCGCTCACAGGCGATATTATGCTTATGCCGGGGTTAGGAAAAATGCCAAGCGCCGAAAAAATCGGCATAGATGACAGCGGAAAGGTATTTGGATTATTTTAGAGATAAATTGAAAACTAATTAGCGAGCATAAAATTTTACATACAAAAACAAAAAAGGGCTGGCGGCAAAAATTCCGTCAGCCCTTTTTTCATTTTTGTAATAGAGCAAATATCAGTCTTTTATTGTCCTTTCAAATCTGTCTAAACCTTCTTTTATATTGTCCATACTTGTAGCGTAAGAAAATCTCACATAGCCGTCAGCGCCGAAAGGCGAGCCCGGGACAATGGCAATCTTTGCCTCTTCAAGCATTAAATCTGCAAAATCCATATCTGTATTTATTTTTTTGCCTTTAATAGTTTTGCCTAAAAACTCTTTTATATTTGGAAAAACATAAAAAGCGCCTTGCGGCTTTTGACAAGAAATGCCTTTTATAGCCAGAAGCCTCTCTAAAATATAATTTCTGCGTTTTTCAAATTCAACCCTCATCATTTCTACGCTGTCTTGAGGACCGTTTAAAGCCTCAACTGCGGCTTTTAGAGAAATAGAAGTCGGATTTGAAGTGGATTGGCTTTGAACTTTAGACATACCTGCAATAATTTCTTTATTGCCTGCCGCAAAACCTATGCGCCAGCCCGTCATAGAATAAGCCTTTGAAAGCCCATTGACAACTATTGTTTTTTCTTTGATTTTAGGGGATAGAGAAGCGACTGAGGTGAATTTGAAGCCGTCATAGACGAGTTTTTCATAAATATCGTCTGCGATAATTAAAATATCTTTTTCTAAACAAATATCCGCTATTTCTTGCAATTCTGCGGCAGTATAGGCGGCGCCTGTGGGGTTTGACGGCGAATTTATAATTATTGCTTTTGTCTTTTCTGTAACAGCCTCTTTTATTTGTTTGGCATTTACTTTAAAACCGCTTTTATCGTCTGCTGAAACTATAATGGGTTTGCCGCCCGCTATAATTACCATATCGGGATAAGACACCCAGAAAGGAGCGGGTATTATGACCTCGTCTCCGTCGTCTATAATTGTTTGAAGCAAATTATAAATGCTGTGTTTTGCCCCGCAAGAGACAAGTATTTCATTTTGAGCGTATTGCAAATTATTGTCTCTTTCAAACTTTTTAATGACAGCGTCTTTTAATTCAGGCGTTCCGCCTACGGGGCAATACTTTGTATATCCGTTAATTATGGCGTGAATGCCTGCATTTTTGATATTTGAAGGCGTATCAAAATCCGGCTCGCCGGGGGCAAAGTTTAAAATGTCAACACCCTGTTGTTTTAAAGTTTTTGCCTTTGCATCTATTACAAGAGTAGGAGAAGGCTTAATTGCCGCTACTCTTTTGGAAATCAATTTTGTGTTCATACTACCTCCTTTTTGATTGCAAGTCCTTCGCTCTTACCTTCAAAAATTTCGGGCGCCGCATTTGCGGCTGAAATTTTTGAGATTAAGGAATCGGCAAAACTTCAACACGGCTTTCAGTTTTGCCTCTTTTTTATTTAAGACTGCTTACGCTTTTTGCCACACTCACGCCCGCTCTTACCTTCAAAAATTTCTGGCGCCGCATTTGCGGCTGAAATTTTTGAGATTAAGGAATCGCAAAACCTTGCGGACAAGCCGCTGTCGGTTTTGCTCTTTTTTATTAAGCGTTATTTGCGGCGCATTGCCGACTTTACTTCTTGGTGTCGGCTGCCGACTTTACTTCTTGGTGTCGGCTGCGCCGACAAATTACGCAAGACTGCTTACGCTTTTTGCCACACTCACGCCCGCTCTCCCTGCAGTTTGTTTTTAATTTTTTTCATATTCATAGATAATTAAATTGATAACCATCAGAAAACAACCTATTGGAAAAGACAGATAAGGCAGGAAATAAGGTATTTTTAAAATATCCGTAGAGCGTTCTGTAAGCAGCATTTGTTTTGCAAGCGCTCCGCCTTGTATGCCGAAATATATAAGTATTAAAGAGGATATTATCAAAATGCCCCATTCAGCCGCTTTTTGCGCTTTTGGGGAAAACTTATCTACTAAAAAATCTATAGCAATATGGCTTCCATATCTAAAACCGGCTGCTGCTCCAAAAAAAACTACAACTACAATTAAACACAGTTGAACTTCTTCGCCCCAAATAATAGGGCTTTGGAAACAATATCTAAAAATTACTCCAAAAAAAGTAATCGCTATCAAAACGAACATAAAAAAACCCGCGATAATCAAATCCATTTCTAAAACTTTTTTTAACGCTTTCATTTTTCCCCCGCAAAAGCAAACTAAAATAAAAAGGCTGTCCTCATTCTTTATAAATGAAATAAGAACAGCCTTTTTTTAACCAAAATTATTTCTTTTTTATTTCTTTCGCTTTGCTTACAGTTTGATAGAGACCTTTAGACCATTTTGAAGTGAAATCCTTCAAAGAATAAAAAGCCTGCGCTTTTGCTTTAAATTTCGCTATATCAACTGTTATAACTTCAACGCCTTCTTTTTTGAACTTCGCTATCATTTCCTCTGCGAGTTTATTTTGCAAATTATTGTTAAAAACTCCCGCCTCTTTGCAAGTGTCAATTAAAATTTGCTGTTGCTCAGGGGTTAGAGAATCAAAAAATTTCGTCCCGCAAACTAAAGTTGTGAAATTCTTTATATGGGCGTCAAGAGTTAAGTATTTTGCGACTTCTTGGAATTTGCCGTTATAGAGAACGGGCAGCGGATTTTCTAATCCGTCAACTACTCCTTGTTGAAGAGCCGTATAAACATCTCCAAGCGGAAGCGGAGTAGGCGTTGCGCCCATTACTTCAATTCCCTTCACCTGTATTAAATTGTTAGGCACGCGGAGTTTTTGCCCTTTAAAGTCTTCAGGAGTTCTGATAGGTTTTTTGCTTAAAGTATGTCTGTCGCCGTAAATCCAATTTGCGCCTACAACTTTTAAGCCTTTTCCTTCCAAAAGTTTCATCTGCCCTTTCCACCAATCGCTTTCTACAAGAGTCCACGCCTCTTCCCAACTTTCAAATAAATACGGACCAAAAGTGATTCCTAAATCAGGCACGCCTCTGTCGGCATAAAAAGCGCCGTCGGCAAGAGTTATAACATTCATTCCCGCAAGCATCTGGTCAATGAGTTGATTTTTAGAGCCTAATTGGCTTGAAGGATAAATTTTTACAACTATGGTCCCGTTTGAACGTTTTTCTATAAGTCTTTTCCATTCCTTTACAGCCAAATCAAAAGGCTCGCCTGGGTGATTTTCATAGCCTATTTGAATTTCAACTTTTTTTGCTTTTTGGCTAAAAGCCGAGGAATTGAGCAAAAGAACAATTCCTAAAGCCGCAAACACTGCAAGACTTAGCAACTTTTTCATATTCTCTCCCTTTTTGGCGTTGTCAAGCAACGCATTTTATTTACTCTTAAAAACTTTTAGGCTTTTAAGAATTTCTGTTTTTTTTTGTCTATAATCCTTTTAAATTTTTTGGATTTTTTGACGTTTTTTCTGACGACGACGGCATAGTAATAAAAAACAGTTTTAGTGTCAAAAACTCCTCTTTAAAGTTAAAAGCGAAGTTGAGTTGTCTTGAATACTGTTTTGCAACTTCGCAAAAAGCAGAATTTTCTGCGCGAAGTTTTGCTTACGCGCGAAGCGCGCTTTAGTCTCATCGTATTCAACGGCAAAAGACGT
Organism: Elusimicrobiota bacterium; assembly: GCA_031256695.1. Classification (GTDB taxonomy): domain Bacteria; phylum Elusimicrobiota; class Endomicrobiia; order Endomicrobiales; family Endomicrobiaceae; genus JAIRQB01. The sequence continues at coordinate 26,736 of JAIRQB010000079.1, forward strand.
TCCGCTGTTGGCATACTCGCAAAATGAAGCGACAGAAGCCGCTTCATTGTTGTAAATAAAAATAAAAAGGAGTTTAAGATGAAAAGAGTTTTATTGATGTTTACTTTACTTGCGCTTTCTGTTTTTTTGGAGGGGTGCGGAAAAGATGATAAAACAATAAATTCAAATCCTACAACTGATGCGAGATTGACTGTTGAAGAAAGTCATAATGGAATTACAGCAAAATTAAAAATTGTTATATCTGGATTTCCGTCAGAGGCAGACCCGAATTATAATTGGAAGTATGCTGACGATGGAAGTGTTTTGACAAATAATCCATCTCTTGAATTGCTATACGGGGCAATCCTTATTGTAAATATAAACGGTCAAGAAACGGAATATGGACTTATGCATTTTGGCAATCAAGATGACCCAAACAGGCTTGCGGCTATTCCTTTAAGTAGACTTGAATCTGGATACTATGACCCCATAGAAACAGAAATTAACGGTAATTGTATTATTACCGAGATAAACGCCGCTTATCTTTCTAATATCTTAACTGACGGCTCTCTTGCAGAAAAGACGAAAGAATACACGATAACCAAAATATTCGGCGTTACTTTTAATTTGAAGAAAGTCTTAAGGATTAAATACGTTGAAAGCATATAACTTACGGCGTTTATAAGACGTTGGGGTAGCCGACTTGAATTATTTGTCAATGCCGGCATTGCCAAATAACTCCAAAATTCTTAATTGCCGTTTAATTTTGTCAGATAAAAGGACTCCCGATGCCTAAACCTCAAAAAGAATGGAAATATAATTTCAACAGCAATTATTCTCTGTATGCGGAGTTATCTCAAGAATTGGGCATAAGTTCTAAAATCGCTTCTCTTCTTGATGCCCGCGGTATTTCCGATAAAGACGCTATGAAGAAATTTTTATTCGGCGGTTTAGAATATCTGCACAATCCTTTTTTATTTGACGGAATGGACAAAGCGGCTGACAGAATTAGAAAAGCGATAGATTTAAGGGAGCAGATTTTAGTCTACGGCGACAGAGATGTGGACGGCATTACTTCTGTAAATATAGTCGTCAACACTTTAAAACTTTTAGGCGCAAATATATGGTGGTATGTCCCCGCCGACGAAGGATATAAAGTTCACAAAGATATTCTCACTCAATACGCGCAAGAAAATGTAAAACTTTTAATCACAGTTGATTGCGGAATTGCGGCGAAAGAAGAAATAGATTATGCGATAACTTTAGGTATGGACGTCATCGTCACAGACCATCACGAGCCTATAAACGGCGGAATGCCGCGCAATATAACGGCGGTGATAGATTCAAAATTGCCCAATACTCTATATCCTTTCAAAGATATTGCAGGCTGCGTAGTCGCTTTAAAAACCGTTCAGGCTGCCGCAAAGACTTTTGACAGAGAATACAATAAGAATAATCTTTTGTTTTTGTTTAAAGAAAAAGAAGGACAGGCTGAAGGCTTGCAATCAGATTGCGGGGATTTTGCTTTAATCAAAAACGATTTAATCGTCCAATCGGGCAGTTTTGCCTCTTTAGACGAATTGAAAAAACTTATAAGAGAGTCGTTTAGAGTTTATACTTATAATTCCCCGTCTCTTTCAGAATTGTTGAAAAAAGACATTTTGCTTAAAGATAAAATCTGCATTTTTGAAAATTCCAAAAAGTATTCCATAGACGATTTGTTTTTCAGCAAGATAGCGCTCTCAAACAGAGACGGGCGTATGAAAGATTTTTTTGAAAATAATTTAGATTTATGCGCGCTGGGGGTAATAGCGGACTCTATGCCTTTAATTGATGAAAACAAAATAATAGTGCGCGAAGGTTTAAAAGTAATAGAGTCAAATCCTCACAGCAGACCGGGTTTAGGGCTTCTTATAGAGGATTCTTTAAAGACAAAGGACTCATATAATATCACCGCTCATTCAGTTTCTTGGAATGTCACGCCCGTTTTAAATTCAGCGGGGCGTTTAGGGCGCGGAATGCTCTCAGTTCAGTTGCTTATGACAAAAGATTCTTATCAAGCGCAAAATCTATATGCGGATATAATAAAGTTAAACGGCGAAAGAAAAGACATACAACTTGAAAATACGGGGCAATTTAAATATCTCTTAAAAGAACAATACGATGCGGAAAACGATAAGGCAATCATAGTGACCGCTTCAAATTTAGAACACGGGGTTACGGGGATAATAGCCTCTTTGATGCTGAAAGAATACTCTAAACCGGCTTTTTTGCTAATCAGCGACGGCAATGAGGCTGTAGGCGCAGCGAGAGCCTCTGACAATTTCAGCATAATAAACGCTTTAGAAAATGCAAAACATCTCCTTGAAAAATACGGCGGGCATAGCCAAGCGGCGGGCTTTACAATTAAGCATTCAAATATAGCGGAGTTTAAGAAAATCACTTTAGAATATGCCGGGCGCTGTCTGCCCGACGCCGAACCTAAAAATATAATTTCAATAGAGGGCGAATTAAAAATTTCAGATATAAATTTTGATTTTTTCAAGCAAATTGAATCTCTTGCCCCTTTTGGTATGGGCAATGCCCGCCCGATTTTCTGTATAAGAGGCGCAAATATAACTGAAATTTCAACTTTTGGGATAAAAGAGGAACACATTAAATTCAAAGTTTCTCAAAACGGCAGCAGAAATGTGCCTGCAGTATTTTGGAATCATTCAAAACTTTGCGATTTTTTAAAGAAAGAAAAGTTTGTTGATATCGCATTTTATTTAGAGAGCGCCGTAGACAGAAACGGCGACCCGATAATACAGTTGATTATCGCAGATGTGCAGGAAGCGGCATAATTGAGTAATTCGGCGGCGCAAAACGCTGCCAAACGAAGTTATGCCGTCCCGTTGTCATACCCGCGCAAAATTTAGCGCCATTGGCGCTAAATTGCCGGCGGGAGTTGCCATCTGTAATTGGAGGCAACTCAAGAGTTGCAATCCCAAGT
>JAIRQB010000080.1 GCA_031256695.1 Elusimicrobiota bacterium
TTGGATTTTTTCGCAGGCAGCGGCACAACGGCGCAGGCTGTTATGGAATTAAATGCTGAGCGGACAGAAAATATTTTAGAAACAATAAAAATGGATTCTCTATCAGACGGCAGCGCCCAACGCGCGCTGTCGCCAGCGCGGGAATCCAATTTAAATAAGAATAAGGCTTTTTCTGCTCCCGCAAAAGCGGATAATTCTGCTAATGCCTTGCGCTATATTCTTGTTCAACTTGACGAATCAGTAAAAGAAGGAAGCGAAGCGGAAAAAGCGGGTTATAAAACTATTGATGAAATCAGCCGAGAAAGAATAAAGCGCGCCGCTGAAAAAATCGGCGATAAAAGCGGTTTTAAATCATTTTTCTTAAAGACTCCGTCAGCAGATACTCTTGATAAAATTGATGAATTTATTCCCGATGAAAATCTTGTAGGCGGCGATATGATAAATCCTTTCAGCGCAAAAAGTTTAGGCGCAAAAGGGAATGCCGATGGGAAAGACGTTTTGCTATCCACTTGGCTGCTTGACGACGGCTTTACTTTTGACGAAAAAGTTGAGGAAATAAAATTTGCAGAAGCGCTTGGCTATTATATCGGCAGACGCTTATATATTTTAGATGACAAATGGAATACAGAAAGCGCGAAAGCGCTTCTGAACTCAATCGGCAAAAATGAACTGCTTTTGCAAACAATAATAGTCTATGCTTATTCTCTGAACTTTGAAACCCTGCTTGAATTAAAAACAAATCTCAAAACAAATCTCGCAGAAGACAAAAAAATTGAAATTATTGAGCGCTTTTAACGCGCAAAGGCATAAAGAGATAAATAATGACAATACATTTAGAACAATTAGAACATCAAGAAAAAGCGGTTGAAGCGGTTTTGAAGGCGATGAAAGATTGCCGTCTGCCGTCTGAAATGACAGGAGGAAACTCTGATTTCAATGAAATTTACGCCAATCCTCAAATAAAGTTGAAAGAGGAAAATCTTAAAAACGCAAGACTGCCTGAAAGTTTAGGCGGGAAAACTATTGACGTCAAAATGGAAACAGGCACGGGAAAAACATATGTATATACCCGTTTGATGTATGAACTTTATAAAAATTTTGAATTAAACAAATTCATTATTTTCGTTCCGAGTTAGCCGATAAAAGAAGGAACGAAAAATTTTATATCGGCAGATTATACGCGCAGGCATTTTTATTCTCTCTATGAGAATGTAAAGATTGACCTTGATACTATCAATGCCGGCGCTTTCAATGTAAAAAAAGGACGTAAAACATTGCCGAGCGAATTGATAGATTATTTAGAGGCAAGCAGGAACAACCGCAATACAATAAAATGCCTGTTGATAAACGATGCGATGCTAATGAGCAAAAGTATGACGCGCGGCGATTATGACCAAACGCTTTTCGGCGGACTGTCTTGCCCTGTTGACGCTTTAAAGCAAACGCGCCCTGTTGTAATAATTGACGAGCCTCATAGGTTTAAAAAAGACGGCAAGGCATATAAAGCGGTTTGCGCTTTAAACCCGCAGTTGATTATCCGTTTCGGCGCAACTTTCCCGGATATTGAATTTGGAAGCGGACAAAACAAAACCTCTAAAAAAGATTATGAAAACTTAGTTTATAATCTCGGGAGCATTCAGGCGTTTAACGGCGGTCTGGTAAAAGCCGTAGATATCCATTATCCTGAAACCGGTTTTAGCGCAAAAGACAAGCCGTAAAATACAAAGTAAAAAATGTTTTAAAACGCGACAAGAAAATTATTTTATCGCGTTTGGCTGACAATAAAGACTTTGAAATCCGTATCTATGAAAAGTTTCCCTCTGATTTTGACGGCGTAGAATTAGGGCTTGACGATGACAATGATTTGGCAATAAACGATATGAAAATTAACGAAGGACTGATTTTGTTGCCGGGCGTCTTTTCTATGAGTTATCAAGAATTATTGCTGTCGCAGGCTATTGATAAACATTTTGCTAAAGAAAGAGAAAATTGGTTTAGACAAAACGGCGATTTGAAAGCGCCGAAAATTAAAACGCTCTCTTTATTTTTTATAGACAATATAAAAAGTTACCGCGAAGACGGCGGCTGGCTGAGGGCGAAATTTGAAACATTATTGCGGAATAAATTGGATACGCTTATCAGCAAAGAAACAGACGAGCAATACAAACTGTTTTTGAAAGCGACTCGCAGTGATTTAAGCGGCTCTCACGCAGGATATTTTGCCAAAGATAATGCAAAAGCCGACGAGGATATACAAAAAGAAATTGACGATATTTTGAGAAATAAAGACGAAATGCTGTCTTTTAAACGGGACGACGGAAGTTGGAATATCCGCCGTTTTTTATTTAGCAAATGGACTTTGCGCGAAGGGTGGGATAATCCTAATGTTTTTGTAATTGCAAAATTAAGAACTAGCGGAAGCGAAATCAGTAAATTGCAAGAGGTTGGGCGCGGATTGCGTTTGCCCGTAGATGAAAACGGCAAAAGATTGAGCGCTGAAGAATTTAGGCTTGATTATATTGTTGATTGGAGTGAAAAAGATTTTGCGGATTCATTGATTGCTGAAATCAATAATGACAATCTCAAAATCTCAAACGATAAAATCACCGATGCTATTGTAAACAAATTAGTTGAGGTTAAATATGCCGATAACGATGACAAAGTCAAAGCAAAACTTTTACTTGAGGACATAAGAGACAAAGATGACAAAATTTTAAAAAAAGAGGCTTTATTGGCTTTATTGCCGAAAGATTTTATTGAAGTTGTCCGCAGAGGAAAAATTACAGACAACGGCAGGAATAGACGTCCGAAAATAAAATTGAGAGAGCAAAACTGGGAACACTTAAAGGATTTATGGAGTAAAGTGACGAGACGCTACTTTTTGCAATTTGAAAAATTAGAAACTTCTGATTTCAACAAAATTTTAAGCGAAAGTTTAAACGGTAAAATCTTTGTTTCCCCAATAGGCTCTATAACGTCTGTTTCAATGAAATTTAACGATGAAAAGAAACAGTTTGGAACAGAAGTTTCAACGTCCGACGCTCCCGCTCAAATCGGCGTTTTGCCATATGGAGAATTCCTAAAACGTCTTTCAAAGGAAACTTCTATAAACCCCAAAATTTGGCATTTAGCATTTGTGAAAAAATTTAATGCTCCCATTGAAAAAGAACTTATCAATGATTCCAGTTTAAAAAACATAATTGAAAATTATAAAAAAACGTTTGGGGAAGTTTTCGCTCAAAAATATAAATACGACGCTCTTGATTATTCAGCAGATACTTCTTTGATAAAGGATGGAAAGTTTGTCGGCGAATTAGAGCAAAATTTGATTGGAACTACTTTGGCGGAAAGCATTGCTGTTGAGGAAAATTATTTATATGACAAAAAAGCATATGACAGCGATATTGAGAGAGAAGTCTTGCAAAGAACTCCTGCCGAACAAGTTTTGACTTTTGGAAAACTTCCGCGCCGTTCAATTAAAGTGCCGACATATACGGGCGGGACGACATCGCCTGATTTTGTCTATGCAATTAAAGATGAAAACGGAAAAGTAAAACTTAATTTATTGATAGAAACTAAAGCCAAAGATACGAGGCTCGGCGAGAACATTGCTTTGGAGGCTCAAAAGAAGTTATTTGCAAATATAGAGAATGTGAAATGGCATATGATTAACGATGCCGATAAAATATCTCAAATACTCAATGAACTGATTCAATAAAAATGAAAACTCAAAAACATTTTGTTTTATACTGACAAAATTAAAGAAAGTCCTGCCGTTTAGAAAACTTGACGGCTTGTCGCTCAAAAACTTTGCCATCTAACATATCTGAAATTCCTTAACCAAGCGTCTAAAAGGCATTACTAATTTCTACTATCGCAGATATAAGCCAAATTAACAAAAGAAGTAAAACTTTGCGCTGCTTTCAGAAAGGCAGTTGACCGCAGGAAGCGCAAAGAAATAAAAAAATTCTTTAGGCGGGCTAAATAAAAATGGAAAAGCAGAAAGTTTTAATTGTTGATGATGAGCCGAAAATACTTAAACTCCTCAAATCTTATTTTGAGGCGGCAGGCTTTGACGCCGTCTGCGCTGACGGCGGTTTGCAGGGTTTAAAATTATTTGAGCAAAATACTATTGCTCTGATATTGCTTGATATTATGCTGCCTGACTTTTCAGGCGAAGAGTTCTGTAAAAAAATCCGCCAAGTCTCTTCAGTTCCAATAATTATGGTTACGGCAAAAGTTGACGAAGAAAGCATTGTCAGATGTCTTAATATGGGCGCAGACGATTATATAAGCAAGCCTTTTAGCCCGCGGCAATTGATTGCCCGCGCCCAAGCAGTTCTGCGCAGGGCTGACCCCGTCCAAAACGCTTCTTTAATCTCTTGCGGAGATTTGACTTTAGACATTGAAAAAAGAGTTGCCGTCTGTAAAGGCAAAACCATTGAACTCACGCGGGGAGAATACGATATTCTCTCTCTACTTATGTCTAAA
>JAIRQB010000237.1 GCA_031256695.1 Elusimicrobiota bacterium
AAATCTCAAAATTTGGTAAAGAAAGGACGTAATTATCTTTACAAAGAATTCGGCAAAATGGGGCTTGAGTATTTAGAATCTGCGGCAAATTTCGTCTTATTTAAATCCCCGATTGGCGCAACTCCTCTTTTTAAAGAGTTATTAAAAGAAGGCGTAATAGTTAGGGCTATGGACGAATATGAATTGCCTGATTGGGCGCGGGTTACAGTAGGATTAGATGCGGAAAATAAAATTTTCATAGAAAAACTTAAAAAAGTTTTGGGGAAATAAATGATTATCACTTTAAAGAAGGGCGCTTCTCAAAAAGAGTTGGATTTAGTTTTAGAGAAAATTCAAAAACTTGGCTATAAACCTCACGTATCTCGCGGCAAAGATGTAACTATCATAGGTATGATAGGGGAATATGCCGAGAAATATAAAGATATTTTTGATTCTATGGAAGCGGTAGAGCATATCAGCGAAATTCAAAAGCCTTATAAACTTGCATCCCGCCAATTCCACACTGAAAACACTATTATAAAGGTATCCCGCAGTTTAGAAATAGGCGGCAAAAAAATACAAGTGATGGCGGGTCCTTGCGCTGTTGAAGGCAAAGATATTTTTTTTAAGACTGCCAAAGCGGCAAAAGAAGGCGGCGCTTCAATATTAAGAGGCGGCGCTTTTAAGCCCAGAAGTTCTCCTTATACCTTTCAAGGTCTCGGCGAAAAAGGTTTAAAAATTATGAAAGAGGCGGGCAAAAAATATCATATGCCTATAATAAGCGAGGCTATGACAGTTGAGCAGACAGTTCTTTTAAGCAAGTATTGCGATATTATCCAAATAGGCGCTCGCAATATGCAAAATTATGATTTGCTGAAAGCCGTAGGCAAACAATCAAAACCCGTTTTGTTAAAAAGGGGAATGTCTGCTACTATAAAAGAGTTTTTACTTTCAGCCGAATATATACTTTCACAGGGCAATTACAATGTTATGCTTTGCGAAAGAGGTATTAGGACTTTTGAGGATTCAACAAGATTTACCCTTGACTTAAACGCTGTCCCCGTATTAAAAAAACTCACTCATTTACCCATTATCCTTGACCCTTCCCACGGCACAGGAATTAGAGAATATGTGTCAACTATGGCTAAAGCCTCTATTGCGGCTGGGGCAGACGGCTTGATTATTGAAATTCACCCAAATCCCGAAGAGGCTTTTTCAGACGGACCTCAGAGTTTATTCCCCGAACAGTTTGCAATAATGATGAAAGAATTAAATCCTATAGCGCAGGCTGTCGGACGGGAGTTATTAGATTGAAAAAAGTCTGCATTATTGGATTAGGTCTCATCGGCGCTTCTCTCGGCAAATCTTTAAAAACCCGCCCTAATAAGTATCACATCTCAGGCATCGTCAGAAAAAAAGATGCGGCAAAAGAAGTTTTAAAAGCAGGCGCCGCAGATGCCGTCTATTTAGACTACAGGAAAATTTCAGACTCTGATATTGTTGTAATAGCGCTTCCCATAGACAAGACGGCGCAAATTTATAAAGAGATAGCGCCTTTTCTTAAAAACGGCGCTATTGTTTCAGATACGGGCAGCATAAAGGGAGCTGTAGAAAAAGAAATCGCTTCTTTTATAAAGACAAATAAAAGCGCCCCTGACTTTGTAGGCGCTCATCCTATGACGGGCAAAGAAAAAAACGGTCTTTTTTACAGCGAAGCGGACTTATTTAAAGGCGCAAATACAGTGATTACAGGCTCAATAAAAAAACTTTCCGAAAATGAAGCAAAAATAGCCCAAATGTGGCGCGATACGGGCGCCGCTATAATAAAAATGCCTTCAAAAAAGCACGATGAACTCGTCTCATTTACAAGTCATCTGCCCCATCTTATAGCCTTTGCTTTAAACAAAATCTATAAAGATAAAAAGAAAAAAGCCCCCGCTATTGAAAGCATAGCGGCGGGTTCTTTTTACAGCGCAATCAGGGTGGCTTCTTCAAGCGCCGATATGTGGGCGCCTATTTTTGTCTCAAATTCCGTAAACACTAAAAAGAATTTGCAAAATTTTATAAGGCATTTAAATCTCTTTGCCGCCTCTTTTAAAGACAAAGAAAAAATAAAGAAAAAAATTTTAGAAAGCCAAGAAACATAATAAAATTGAGAATTGAGAATTGACGCCAAAGGGCAAAAGGCATTAGTCTCGGCGTCCATTTTGAAAAAAGTTAAAAGTTAAAAGCGAACAGTTAAGAATTAAGGCGTAAAAGACATACGGGTAAAAAAGAGGAAAAATGCTCTCAAAAGAAATTGTCCTCAAAGAAACAGAAATAAAAAATCTTATTAAAAATTCTCAAAGCAAGAGAGTTATTACAGATTATCTCTCAACGGAACTCGCTTATACTTCTAATGCCATAGAGGGCAATACTCTGACGCGCAAAGAGACGGCTCTTATTATCTCAAAAGATATAACGTCAGGCTCAAAACCGCTGAAAGATTATATTGAGGCTAAAAATCACGCAACTGCTTTTAATCTTGTTTTGGAACTCTCTAAAAAGAAATCTGATATAGAGCAAGACGATATTTTGCGCATTCATCGTCAAATACTTAAAGGAATAGACGATGACTTTGCCGGCAGATATAGAAATGTCTCTGTTAGGATAGCGGGGTCGCAAACGGTTTTTCCAAACTCGGCAAAAGTCTATGCTTTGATGAGCGATTTAATAGAAAATATCAGAGCGGACAATTCAGCGGCAATTTGTAAAGCCGCAAAAGCGCATTTAAATTTTGTCTCTATCCATCCTTTTATTGACGGCAATGGGCGGACGGCAAGACTTCTGCTAAACCTAATTCTTTTAAAAAATAAACTATTGCCTATTATTATAAGACCGCAAGACAGAAAGCATTATATAGATGTCATTGAAGAAGCCCAAACAACAAAAAACGCTCAAAATTATTTTAAGTTTATATTTAGCGTCCATTTGCGCTCAATGAAATTCTATTTGAGAATGTTTAAATAAGAATTTATAAAAGTTAGAGGTTAAGGCTTGTAAATGTCCGAGCAGGGCTTTTACTGAAAACAGCAGGATATTAGAAAATTGCTTATAGCCGAATTGCAATCAAAAAAACAGGAGGCTTAAATGTCCGAGATTAAAAAAATGGATTATAGTGGCATTTTAGGATGGTCGGTTTCGCGATATGACAAATTTAGCGCCTGCAAAAGGCAATACTTTTACGATTATTATCCTAAATACGACAATGAATTTCCCGTTGAAAAACTGCAATTTTTAAAGAAATTGACTTCGCGCGCTTTAGAAACGGGAAATATAGTCCACGATTTAATCAAAGATATTCTCTGCCGCTATCAAAAGTCCGTCAAAGAAGTGAATATGGACAAATTTTTTAAATATGCATTGAATTTGACTGTTCAGTATTGTCAAAAGACTTTTTATGAAAGTTATTACGGCAATGAAGCCGTTCTGCCCGAAGATATTTTTGCCAAAGTTAAAACAATTATGGAGATTTTTTTTGCCAGCAAAAGATTTAAATGGATAAAAGAAAATGCTTTGCCTGAAAGCGATAAATGGATAATAGAGCCTGACGGATACGGCGAGACGCGCATAGACGGCTTAAAAGCCTATTGCAAGGTGGATTTTTTATTTCCCGTAGGGGATAAAATTTATATTTTGGATTGGAAAACAGGAAAACCAGACGAAAAAAAACATTCAAAACAACTCACAGGCTATTGCGCCTGGGCTTCTTATCATTTTGAAAAAGAAGCCGATTTCATTTTTCCTTTTGCAGTTTATTTATTTCCAGAGTTTTCAGAAAGAAATATCAAAATTGACAAAGACAGCCTTCTGTCTTTTGCCGAGTCTGTGAGAAAAGAAACAAACGATATGTATAATTATTTGACGGATATAGAAAACAATAAGCCGCTTGATAAAAAAGAATTTATAAGGACAGACAATAATTTTTGTTGCAAATACTGCAATTATCGGGAAATATGTCTATAGATTTTAAAACTTCCGCAAGCGGCAAACTTGTAAAGCAATGCTTTAAACCTGCAAATTTTAAAAAGTGAAATATAGAAGGCGGCAAGGCTCAAACAAAAAGTAAAAATTTTAAAACACGAGGGGGTCTTTTATGTTAAAAAAAGTCTATGGCGTTTTTTGCAAAGTTGAAGAAGTGACGGCGGGCGTTTTGCTTGCCGCTATTTCAGGGTTGGTTTTTGCGGCTGCAGCCGCAAGGACGGCGGGAGCGCCTATAAATTGGGCTATGGACGTCTCATTATTGCTTTTCGCTTGGGAAGTCTTTTTAGGCGGGGATATAGCAATTAGGTCAAGGAAACTTGTAAATGTAGATATGTTTGTTTTGCGTTTTCCTCAAAAAATACAAAAGGCTCTATCTTTAATTTTTGCTTTTATAATTTTGATTTTTCTGCTCATTTTAGTGCGCTACGGCATACCGCTATGCATTGAGAGTATAAAGAGAACTTTCCAAACTCTGCCTATAAGTTATGCTTGGTGCACTCTTGCCGTGCCTTTTAGCGCTATTTTTATGCTTATTTCTCAAACTATCATCATCGTTGAAGACATCAAAAAACCAGCAGGGCAGTGGGGAAGACAAATAACAAACAGCAATTAAGAATTGAGAATTTACTGCAAAAGGCAGTATTCTGTATATCATACCCGCATTTTTGACTACTTTTAATTCTTTATAAGGAGGCAGTATGGCTTTAGTAATAGTTTTGTTTTTATTCTTTTTGCTTTTAGGAATGCCTGTGGCTTTTGCTATCGGTATTTCCGGCTTTGCTTTTTTCTTGATAAATCCGGAAATACCAATGTCTATTGTAGTGCAAAAAGCGCTCTCTACTACTCAATCTTTCACAATGCTCGCCATACCTCTTTTTATTTTCGCGGGCAATCTTATGAATAATACAGGCATTACAAAGAGGCTTGTCAAACTTTCAAATGTAGTCACAGGGCATATGTATGGGAATTTGGCTCAAGTCTCTTGCGTTTTGGCTACTCTTATGGGAGGGGTTTCAGGCTCGGCTACCGCCGACGCCGCTATGCAGGCGAGGATTTTAGGACCAGAAATGGTTAAAAAAGGCTATTCAAGGGGATATTCAGCCGCTATAAATGCAGTAGCGGGTTTAATTGTGGCTACCATTCCGCCCAGTATGGGCTTAATTATTTACGGCTCAGTAGGCGAAGTTTCTATAGGACGTCTTTTTGCGGCAGGGATATTGCCCGGCATTTTGATGATGATTTTTTTAATGATAACTGTCTCTATTACAGCGCGCAAAAAAGGATATATGCCTGAAAATCAAAAAGCGGCTTCTTTTAAAGAAATCGTCAAGGCTTTTATAGACGGTATTTGGGCTATTTTATTCCCTATTCTTTTGATTTTATTTATCCGTTTC
>JAIRQB010000172.1 GCA_031256695.1 Elusimicrobiota bacterium
TATAAAAAAAGAGGCTTTCCCGCCCAGCAAGAGAGACTCTTTATCCATATCGTCCATAAACTTATAGATTAGGGCATTTGTAATCTGCTCTGCTTGGGCTTTTGGGTCTGGGACTTTGCCGACGAGAATATCGCGGGCTGAATCTATTTTTTTCTTTGTGTCTTGGTCTAACATTGAAGACTCCTAAAAAAGTTAAAAGTGAAGTGAGTTGCCGCTTGTAAATGAGGCAACTCAATTAACTTTTAACTTCATCATCATTGTATCGCTGCAATGGAACATAGTCTTTTATATAGCGCTCAATTTCATTTTTTGTCTCTTCGCTTATTTGTTTTAAATCCTCAAAATCAAAGCCGGGATATGCGCTTAATTTGGCGAATTCTTTCTTGTCTATAATTTGCCTAAAATTTGAATCAGTCAAATAACTTTTTAAATAATTCTTTATGCAGAGCGGGTTTTCATTTTCAATTTTGCTGATAGAAATAAATTTTTCCCACTCCTCTTCAAGTTTCTCGTCTTTTGTTTTAATTTTCCCAATCAAACCGAAGGAATGCTCTAAAAATTCGCGCCAATCAATAGAGCGGTCTAATTTTATGCTTTGGCGTATATTTTCAAGGGTGATATAGAGTTCAGGCTTGCCGTCATATTTATCTTTGACAATTTGAACGGCTCTTTCCCATTCTCCGTCCTCTACCGCTTTGGCAATATCAAGGTCTGCGCGCATTTTATCTTGGGCGCTTTCAAAAAACTTTCTATCTATTTTCATTATCACCGGGTCAATTTCGCTTTTAAAAACTACGGGGTCTGGTCTTGTTATTTCTATAGTTTCATATGCGGGGGGATAGACATCTCCCGGTTTTCTATTGCCGCCTTTTTCAGGCGGAAGTTCTATAGCCTCGTCATACTTAAAATCTTTTTCAAAATAATCGTAATTGCGGAAAAAATCAAATATCTTAAACCTGTTTTTTTCTCTTTTGATTTTATTTTTATCAGCGTCTGTCCATTCAAAAATCCATTTGCGCGTCCCGCGCCCTTTGATTTGGATAAAATCAGTAGGCGAAAATATAGGACGCATCCAGACGATATTTAATAAATCCTCGCAATCGTATCCCGTAGTCATCATTCCAACAGTTATGCATACTCTCGTCTTGCTTGTCTTATAATTTTCTAAAAATGCGCTGTGTCCGTTTAAATTGTTGTTTGCGAAATTTCTTGAGTATTCTTGAGAATTGGCGATATTTGAAGTGATTTGGACGGCGAAACCGCTATTGTATTTACCGGGGAACATTTTTGCCGCTTGTCTGTTTAATATATCTGTAATTTTAGAGGCGTGTTTTTGGCTGACGCAAAAAACTATTGTTTTTCCTATTTCGCCGCTGATTGGGTCTTTTAAGGCATTTTCCATAAAAGCGCGGCAGAGAGATTCATTTGTTTTTGTTGAAAAGAATCTTTTCTCAAAATCAGTATGGAAAAATCTCTCTATCCTTTCTTCTTCGGCATTTGTCTCTATTAAAACGGCAAATCCGCTGTCTGATAAAAGTTGAGTTGTGATTTCAGTTTTTACCGTTAAAACAAGAGGACTTACCAAATAACCGTCTTTTACTCCGTTTTCTAAACTATATCTGAAAGTAGGCTCTGAATTTTTGCAGCCGAATGTAGTATATGTGTCTAAAAGTTGACGCCTTTCCCATAGACGAGGGTCCATTTCAGAAATTTGAGAGGCATCAAGATTTTTTAAATAGTCTTTCGGCGTCGCTGTCAGCCCTAATTTATAACCGATAAAGTATTCAAAAACTGCGCGGGCATTGCCCGCTATAGCGCGGTGAGATTCATCGGCTATTATCAAGTCAAAATCTGCAGGGGAAAATAGAGTTTTATATTTGTTTTGAGAAGCAAGAGTTTGGACTGTTGAAACTACAATGTCTGCTTTTTTCCAATCGCCGCGGTTTTGCTTATAAATTACAGTTTGGAAATCCGCTCCTAAATAAATGTTGAAATTTTTTGCCGCTTGTTCTTCTAATTCAATCCTGTCAACTAAAAATAAAATCCTCTTTGCATTGTTTGTCTTTAAAAACAATTTAATTATCGCCGCAGAAATTAAAGTTTTGCCCGTCCCCGTAGCCATTTCAAAAAGAAAACGCTCTTTGCCTTTTTGCGCTTCTTCTTGAATGCATAAAACGGCTGAGAGTTGATAAGGTCTTAAAATCCTAAGTCTATTGCGTCTAATATAATCGTCTCTTTGACGGGCGTCTTTATAAGAGGGGTCGTCTTGGAAATTTGCCTTTTGAGTTGAGGCTATATAATTTTCATCTATTTTCTCGTCTATAAAATCTCTTTTGCCCGTCTTTATTTTTGCGCGCCGCGACAGAGATTCTTGCGTTGGAAATTCAACTATTATTTCAGGCTCGTCTTTTTCAGCGTCCCAAAAGTATGAAAGGATTCCATTTGAGAGAATAATGAAGCGGACATTTAGGCTTTGGGCGTATTGCCGAGCCTGCTCTTTGCCGTCAAGGGGATGTTTGCTTTCGCTTTTGGCTTCTAAAACGGCAATATAAGAGCCGTTCTCGTCAAGCAATACATAATCAACATAGCCTTTTCT
Organism: Elusimicrobiota bacterium; assembly: GCA_031256695.1. Classification (GTDB taxonomy): domain Bacteria; phylum Elusimicrobiota; class Endomicrobiia; order Endomicrobiales; family Endomicrobiaceae; genus JAIRQB01. The sequence goes on from JAIRQB010000172.1 coordinate 2,597, forward strand.
TATGTTTTCAAAATCTTTGCCGTAACTGTCAAGCATTGTTTGAGTAATTTTTACATTCTTTTCAGGCTCTATATTTGCCGCGCCTTTTTCATTGTCAAAAAAACGCCAGCCTGCATTTTCAAGTTTTTTATTGATTGTAATTCTGGCTTGCGATTCATTTTTAGACGGCATTTTATTTCCTTGTTGTTTTATTTTTTAAGGCAAAACGAGAAGCATTTGCAACTCCTACAAATATATTTTTTAACGCTCTTTTATTGTTTGCGGCGATAAAAACGTCTTCTTTTGCTTTTTTACAATCACTCCCCATCATATTTAATCCCCTTTGCAACTCAAGGAAGCCGCAATCCCTGTTTGCCGTTTCCTTTCTTTTTTCAAAGGCAAAAGGCAAAAAGGTGAAAATCCTATAACAAAAATGGATTGCGGCAACGCTATGCGTTTGCGCCGCGCTATGTGTTTGCGCACGACGCAATGGGGATAATACTCAAAAAGTGCAGTTATTTTTTATTGTTTTTGAAATAGCAATACCATTTTAAGAAAGCGATTTTATGCTTATGCGAAAGCCCGTTATGGTTTCTATATTCCC
>JAIRQB010000180.1 GCA_031256695.1 Elusimicrobiota bacterium
ATAAAACGTCTTGCGGGATTGGTTGGAGATTTAAAAACATTGACTTATATCGAATGGAATTCCGCGCCTTTAAATAAAAGCGTCTTTGATTTAGGGCTTCTATTGAAAACTACGGCTCAAGAATTTAGCGCAACGGCAGCCAAAAAAGGCATAGTTCTAAAATTAAATCTCATAGAAAGCCCTATCAAAGCCGACTATGACAGGCTGAAACAAGTTTTTATAAATATCTTGTCTAATGCCGTCCAATACACAGACAGCGGAAGCGTCAATATAACTTTGATAAAAACTCAAAAACAGCAATCAAATTATGAAATTGCCGTATCAGATACAGGAATAGGCATTTCTGAAGAGGCATTGCCGCATATTTTTGAGAGATTTTATCGGGCGGACAAATCCCGCAGCCGCAATACGGGAGGCTCTGGGATAGGTCTTGCTGTAGCGGCGGCTATTGTTTCGGCGCACAATGGAACAATAAAGGCTGTCAGCGGCAAAACGGGAACAGTTTTTACGATAACATTATAGACAGCCATTTTATACTTTACCGCATAATTTAAAACGGAAACACTTTTTACAATAACATTATAGACAGCCAAAACTGACAGTTGTGAATTTGGAGTTGTGAGTTATGATTTTTTTGCTTTACAAAACTCAAAGGTATATAATCCCGCCGTCAATTCAATGATTTTGGGCAAAGGCGTCCATTAAAGAGCGATTCTTAAATGGGCGTTTTTTTATTTGTATAGGCTGTTTTCAAACGCTTTTTAAGACGCAAAAATAAAAAAGGAGACTTGTATGGATTACACAAAGGAACAGATTGTTCAATTGGTAAAAGACGAAGGAGTAAAGTTTATCAGGCTGCAGTTTACGGATATTCTAGGACAATTAAAGAATGTCGCTATCACTGCAAGCCAGATAGAAAAAGCGCTAAACAATGATGTGATGTTTGACGGCTCTTCAATAGAAGGTTTTACGAGGATTGAAGAAAGCGATATGTATTTATATCCCGACATCAATACTTTCGCTATCTTTCCTTGGAGACCTCAAGATGGCAAAGTGGCAAGGCTCATTTGCGATGTATATACTTCAGATAGAAAGCCTTTTATAGGGTGTCCCAGAAATCTTTTAAAGAAAACTTTAAAAGATGCGGCGGATTTAGGCTATGTTTTTAATGTTGGACCAGAATGCGAATTCTTTTTGTTTTTAACCGATGAAAAAGGCAAGCCCACAGTTGACACTCAAGACGATGCAGGATATTTTGATTTGGCTCCCGTAGATTTAGGAGAAAATGCAAGGCGCGAGATTTGTTTGGCTCTTGAAAAAATGGGTTTTGAGATTGAAGCATCGCATCACGAAGTGGCAAGAGGACAGCACGAGATAGATTTTAAATACTCTGACGCTTTAAAGACGGCAGACAATATAAATACTTTCAAAATGGTTGTAAAAACCATAGCGCAAAAACACGGGTTGCACGCAACCTTTATGCCCAAACCCATTTTTGGAATAAACGGCTCAGGAATGCATACAAATATGTCTTTATTTAATTCAGAAGGAAACGCTTTTTTTGATGAAAAAGACGCTTTGCAATTATCAGAAATCGCCTATAATTTTATCGGAGGGCTTACAACTCATATAAGGTCTATGGCTGCTGTCACCAATCCTCTTATAAATTCATATAAAAGATTAGTTCCAGGTTATGAAGCGCCCGTCTATATAGGATGGTCAAGCAAAAACAGGAGTATTTTAATTAGAATTCCCGCCGCCAGAGGAAAAAGCACAAGAGTAGAATTGCGCTGCCCTGACCCTTCCTCTAATCCATACTTAACTCTCACTCTATGCCTTGCCGCAGGGCTTGACGGCATAAAAAATAAAATAAAAGCGCCTAAAAGCGTTGACCTAAATGTTTTTAAAATGAATGCCGAAGACAGGGCAAAACACGGCATAGCGGATTTGCCGAAAGATTTAAACGATGCCGTCAATGAATTCAAAAAAAGCGGTTTCATTAAAAATACTTTGGGCTCTCATATTTTTACCCATTACATAGAAGCTAAAGAGGCTGAGTGGTTTGATTACATTACTAAAATCAGCCAATGGGAATTAGATAATTATTTAAGCCAGTATTAGTTCAAGCATAAAAGCGCCGGGCTGGTTTAGCCCGCCGCTTCAAATGCATCTATATAAAGTCCTTTTTGAGCGAAACTTTTTGAAGTTTTGCTCAAAAAGGATATTTTTTGATAACTAAAATGGAAAAAGACAAAATTATTATCGGAAGCGCTTCAAAGGAACTTTCAATCGCCCTAAAAAAACAGTTGGATATTTCTTTATTTTCCATCATATATGAATCCTCTTCAGGCAATGAAATTTTGAGAATGACAGCCGCTTTAGAGCCCGACATAATTATAACGGACTATATTTTGGCAGATAATACTACGGGATTAGATATTGCAGAGAGCGTTGAAGTTTCTCATATTTGCCCCGTAATTGTTTTGGCAAATGAACATCAAATCGCCTATAGCGGCGAGATGAAGAATAACGGCTCTGATATTTTTCTCGTCCCAAAACCTCTAAATTCAGCCTTTCTAAACAAAACCGCCTCCCTTGCTATAAAACTATCAAGAACAATTAAAAGTTCTGAAAATGTCATCAATGATTTAAAACAAAAACTTGAAAACAGAAAAATTTTAGAGAAAGCGAAAGGACTTCTGATGGAGAAGTTTAAGATGTCTGAAAACGAGGCTTATTCTCAATTGCGCAAAAAATCTATGGATTTGGCGAAGCCTATTGAAGAGGTAGCAAAAAGCATTATCAATACGCTTTATTGAGAATTTAAAAAGTTATGAGTTATGAGTTGTGAGTTAAGAGTTAAAGAAAACAACGATATAGAAACGGCAAAAAGTGAAAGCCCCGGTGTCATTGCGCGCGCAAAAGCATAGCGATGAGCGGTTTGGATAGAAACTAACGCTCGCGCAAACGCATAGCGCCGCGCGCAAACGCATAGCGCCCGGGTGTCATTTGCGGCGTGCGCAATTCTGATAGAGACAAGTGCGATGAGCGGTTTGGATAGAAGCCGGCGCGCTGCGCAAACGCATAGCGCTGTGCAAACGCATAGCGCTGCGCAAACGCATAGCGCTGCGCAAACACATAGCGCTGCGCAAACATATAGCGCTTCCGCAATCCGCTAAAGCCCCGGTGTCATTCCCGAGTTGCCCTCTATAAATAAGGCAACTCAAGAAGGCGGGAATCCATTTTAAACAAAAGCAAAAAGCAGAAGCCTTGGTGTCATTTGCGTCTTGCGCAAACACATAGCGCCGTCGCAATCTGCTAAAGCCCCGGTGTCATTGCGGCGGAAGCCGCAATCCCTGTTTATTATAAAGTGTTCACCGCTTTTCGCCGTTTTCTTTTTCAAAGGCAAAGACAACA
>JAIRQB010000189.1 GCA_031256695.1 Elusimicrobiota bacterium
TTAAAACGGCGGTTATGAGTTGTTTGGCAGCGTAGCCGACACCCAGAAGTAAAGTCGGCAATACGCTGCCCAATTACTCAAGAGTTGTTTGGCGGCGGTTTACGCTGACAAATTACTCAATTAACTTTTAACTATCCTTTGTTATTTGGGTGAAAATGGATTGCGGCAGCGCTATGTGTTCGCGCAGCGCTATGCGTTCGCACAGCGCGATGTGTTCGCGCAGCGCTATGCGTTCGCACAGCGCTATGTGTTCGCGCAGCGCTATGCGTTCGCGCAGCGCTATGTGTTCGCGCAGCGCTATGTGTTCGCGCAGCGCTATGTGTTCGCGCAGCGCTATGCGTTTGCGCCGAGCGCCGGCTTCCATCTAACCCGCTCATCGCGCTTGTCTCTACCAGAATTGCGCACGTCGCCGTTGGTGTCATTGCGGCGGAAGCCGCAATCCATTTTTGTTATAAGGCGTTCACCTTTTTGCCTTTTGCCTTTGAAAAAGGAAAGGAAACGGCAAAATGGATTCTTGAGTAATTTACGCGCGCTGTTAGCGCCCGTAAATAACTCCTCTTGCGACGGAATGACACTGGGATGACATAACTTCGCTTGACACCGTTTCTAAACTGCCGTTTTCCGCAACTTTTAACTTTTAACTATCCGAGCGGCAATACTATATAGTATTGCCGTTGTGTTTGTCAACACAACGGCTGTATACAAACAACTTACTAACTTTATGATAAAAAAAATCTTTTTGCAGCCGCCCGCAAAAAGATTTTTTAAGAAAAACAGAGTAAGTGAGAAAAAAAGGAGGATAGTTATGAGAAACTATCAATGTAAGAAATGCAAGGTGCTTATCCAAGGAGATACCCAACCTTCAAGTAGAGGTTGTCCTAGTGGAGATAGGCACGAATGGTATGATTTATACGAAGTTGGCAATGATAATTATCAATGTAAAAAATGCGGGGTGCTGGTTAAAAGCGATACCCAGCCTCCAAGTAGAGGTTGCCCTAGTGGAGATAGGCACGAGTGGAACAAACTTTGATTTCTTGAAAAAGTTAGTCATTCAAGCGGGGCTGATATTATCAGCCCCGCTTGAATTATTTGTCTTAAACGTAGAGTTTTTGAGTTAAATCTAAATCTAAAATAAAAAAAGGGAGGCAATATGAATATAAATGAGCAGTTAAATGCTTTGTATAAAAGTATTTCACCGAGTATTTTTGAAGCGCTTGATATTTATAGAAAGCAGTTGAATAAGAAAATCAGCGTTTATAAAGAGAAAAATCAAATAGCAGAGGCTAAAGAAAGTGAGAAAAAATGGCCTGGCTTTCCATTTTTTATCAAAGCGCCGCAAAGTTATGAGAGCGCTGATATAAAACTGATGATTTTCGGTCAAGAATCAAATAATTTTGCTCCGCATAAAAAAGACGGCAAGGGGTATATAAGTTATGATTCTCAAACTCTCATTGAAGATATCGCTTGCGAATATGATTGTGTTTTCAGCAAAGATGAAATCTATAAAACCGATACACATTATTTTTGGAAAGGAGTTAGGACATTTATCAATATGCTGAAAAAGAAAAATGAAAATCTCAAAATTGATTTTATATGGAATAATCTCATAAAGATGGAATATAGCGGAGAGATGAATTTTCCAAAAGACCTCTATGAGCCAATAATAGCGCCTTATTTAAATGAAATAATTCCAAAAGAAATTAAGATATTAAAGCCCGATTATGTTGTTTTCTTTACGGGGAATACAGACGATTATGAAAAAGCGTTAAGCGATATTTTTCAAATTGATGAAAAAAGCAAAGAGGCAATAGATGGTTTTGATAAAAATAAAATATGCGCGCTTTCGCTGCCTAATATCAGAAAATCTTTTAGGACATATCACCCAAATTATCTTAAACGCAGCGGATTAGAGAAATCTATTTTTGAAAAAATATCAGACATAATAAGCGCCGACATAAAACAGAGGCAATAAAATAAGTTTTGTAAAGAAGGTATTGAATATAAAAAATGCATTTTGCGCAAAAGGAGATTTGAAATGACAATAGAAGAACAAGAATTAATGCAGAAATTATTACTGACCATACAGCGAGCCATAGAACAAGAATCAATAAATAAACGGACGCGATGTCTTTTGCTGAAAACACAGCAAGCCATAGAACAAGAATTAATAGAACAGGAATTATTAAAGAAAAGCGAAAGAATAGATGAATTAAAAAAAGCGGCAGAGAGCGGAGATGCAGAAGCCAATTTCAATATAGGGCAGATGTATGACAGAGGCATTGGAGTATCAAAAAAAGATGAGAAAGAGGCTTTTAAATGGTTTCTAAAAGCGGCGGAGTTAGGATATGCAAAAGCGCAACATAAAGTAGCGCTATGTTTTTATTATGGCCGTATAGGTATGCCACCGCAAAATTTTGTAGAGACATTTAAATGGTTTCGCAAAGCGGCTGAACAAGGTTTGAGCGACTCGCAATGTTGTTTGGGTATAATGTATCTTGAAGGAAAAGGAGTATCAAAAGATGAGAAAGAGGCTTTTAAATGGTTTCTAAAATCGGCGGAGTTAGGATGTGCAGATGGTATGATAAAGGTAGGGAAGATGTATGCCGGAGGCATTGGAGTATCAAAAGATGAGAAAGAGGCTTTAAAATGGTGTGACGAAGGCTTTTTTTTGAAGCGTTTTGACATTACCGTTCCCCGGCTTTAAAATGGTGTGACGAAGGCTTTTTTTTGAGCATGAGTTGTGAGTCAAAAAGTTTAGACTTGCTTTAAAATATAAAATAGCGCAAAAGCGTAAAAAATAAAAACAGATGAAAAAACTATTTTACGGGCGGAGTCATAGTATATGATAGGGATGGAAAATGAGAGCGCGCTTCATTTAGCGCTGAAATTATTTTATTCGGGCGAACAAGGGAAAACAGAACAAGCGGTAGGCGGTTATATTTGCGATGCTGTCCGCAAAGACGGAGTAATTGTTGAAGTGCAAACCGGCAATTTCAAACCGATAGAAAAGAAACTTAAAACTCTATGCGCTGAGCGCAAAGTCATTCTTGTCCATCCGATTATTGCTGTAAAAACTATCAAAACTTACACGAAAGACGGCGTCCTTTTAAATACAAGGAAAAGCCCGATTCACGAAGATGTATGGGATATATTTGAGGCTTTGCTCTATTGCCCCAGCCTTGCCGTTATGCCTAATCTCACATTTAATCTTGCTCTTGTAGATATTGCGCAGAGGCGTGTAAGAGATGGTAAAGGCTCTCGCAGGCGGCGCGGCGCAAGCGCAAAAGATAAAATGCTTTCAGCATTTTTAGGCGCAGTAACGCTTGAGGGCAAAAAAGATTTTGTAAAACTTATTCCTTTTAAGAAGAGCGATACTTGGACAGCGGGGGATTTAGCGAAAAAAGCAAATATCTATTCAACCCTTGCAGGGAAGGCAGTTTATGTTTTGTCAAGAAGCGGGATTATAAAACAGGTCGGGAAAAGACAGCGCGCTTATCTCTATAAAATTGTCTGACAATAAAAGAAACAAAAAGAAACAAGAGCGGCGCAATAATGCCTCTTATAAATTCCCGTCACAAATGATACATATACCCTTGTTCAGCCTCTTGTTTTTCAACTTCTGAAATTAAATCAGACAGTTTCATTTGCGACAATAAATCTTTAACAGACTCGTCAAATTTATTGTAGACATTTGTCTGCAAAACCTTTTCTATTATATTTTCATCTGTGATTTTTACTTTTATATTTTTTTCAAACAAAGTGTTTTCTGCCGCATAGAGTATGTCAAAGACATTGATTTCAGCGGGAGTTTTAGACAAAAAATAACCGCCTTGAGCGCCTTTTGCCGCAATTACAAGCCCCGCCCTTTTTAGCAAAACAAAAACCTGCTCTAAATAAATTTTTGATATTGACAATCTTTCAGACAAGGTAGATATAGTTATAAATTCTTTCAAATTATAATTTTTCCCCATAAACAGCATACAAGAAAGCCCGTATCTTGCTTTTGTAGATAATCTCATTTTATACCTCTCGTCTTAATTTTACGGCAATTTCTGCAAAAACTGCGCGAATTTTTAACTCATCTTTGTTTATGACAGCCTTTCATTTATTCAATAACTTCCCAATGCCCGCCTTTGTCTGCGCCTATTCTGCGGATTTTGCCTTGGGCTTTAAGTTCTTTTATATTTTTTTCTATGCCTTTTATTCCAATGCCTGCAATTTCAACTAATTCTTTTGTTGTAATCTTTGGATTTGTCTTTACGGCGGCGATAATTTTCTCCCTACTTTTCTCCCTACTTTTCACCCTACTTTTCTCCCTACTTTTTTCCGTTTCTTTTATTTCTCTCTGATTGTTCAATAAGTTAAATTTTAGAGTAAATTGAGCGATTGCATCTCCTATTGAAATGCTTTCTCTGCCGTATTTGGCGGCGATTTAAACTATTAAAAAAAGCGCAGAGTAAAACAAACTCTGCGCTTTTTTATTTTACATTTAGCCGAATTATTTAGGCTGTTTTCCAATATAAGCCAAAATCCCGCCGTCAACATATAATATGTGTCCATTGACGAAATCAGAGGCATTAGAGGCTAAAAATACAATCGGTCCTTCTAAATCCTCAGGGTCTCCCCATCTTGCCGCAGGCGTCTTTGCGACAATAAATTTGTCAAAAGGATGCTGAGAGCCGTCGGGCTGTTTTTCTCTTAAAGGCGCTGTTTGAGGAGTGGCTATATAGCCCGGTCCTATGCCATTGCACTGAATATTGAATTCGCCGAATTCTGAGGCTATATTCCTTGTAAGCATTTTGAGACCGCCTTTTGCCGCCGCATATGCGCTGATTGTCTCTCTCCCGAGTTCAGACATCATAGAGCAGATATTTATGATTTTCCCGCCGCCCTTTTTTATCATATCAGGAATTACTGCCTTTGAGACCACATATGGAGCGACTAAATCTATATCTATAACTTGCTCAAAATCCGCCTTTTTCATTTCAGTCATAGGTATTCTTTTAATGATGCCTGCATTGTTGACTAAAATATCTATAACGCCTATGGTTTTCTTAATATCTTCTACCATTTTTATAACAGCGTCCTCGTCTGTCACATCGCAAAAATAGCCTTTCGCATCAATTTTGTCGGCTTTATATTGCGCTAATGCGGCGTCCATATGTTCTTTGCCGCGGCAATTAAAAACTATTTTAGCGCCTGCATTTGCGAGCGCCTTTGCCATAGAATATCCAATCCCGTAGGCTGCTCCTGTCACCAATGCTACTTTCCCGTCTAATCTGAAATTTGCCATTGTTTTCTCCTTTTAATTTTTTACGGCTAATCAAAACTGACGCTCAATTTATCGGTATTGCCTTTCCAACGGAAGCGAATTTCAACATCGCAAGGGACATTTGAAGTTATTGTATAAGTTTGCCCTGACCTGATTTTCTTATTGGCTGCTATCCAATTTGCAACAGAAAATTCATTGTCAATGCGGACATCTTCATCGTGTCCGTCAGTATTAAAATCCGTATCTATTATCTCGCCATATTGCTGAATTCCGTCAATTCTTGCGATAACTTTAAACCTTAATGTTTGTCTATTGGGGTCGGAGCGTTCATATCCTAATGTAGTTATGTAGTTATCTCCGCAACTTACAAAAGCGAGACAGACAAAAGACAATAAGATTAAAATTGATATAGCCGTTTTTTTCATTTTCAACTCCAATGCAAGAATTTAAAAGAACTCCAATAAAGCCTTTCTAACTTGAGCCGGGTTTGCATCTATAAAATCAAATGCTTTTTGAATATCAGAGAAAGGGAATTTTTGAGTAACCAATCCATTGCCCCTCAACATACCGGATTCCATAAGCCTGATTACATTGGCAAATTGATAAGACTGAAGCCTTGAGCCTGCTATTGTGAGTTGTTTCCTTGTTATAGGAAGCCCAGCCAACTGAGCGGGAGTTGCATTAAAACTTAAATTTACAAAAGTCCCTGCAGGCGACAATATATTTACGCCGTCTTCAAGCATTTTAGGAACGCATACAGCGTCAATTACTTTATTTGCGCCTTCGCCTTTAGTCCAATCTTTTACCGCTTCAAAAAGGTCTGTTTTGGAAGTGTTGACTATAATGTCTGCGCCTTGTTTTTTAGCGAAATCAAGTTTGTCGTCAACAATATCTGTCACCATTACGGCAGCGCCTTTAATTTTGGCAAGTTTTAGTGCCGCTATGCCGATAGGACCTGCGCCGAATACTACGACTGTATCGCCTATGCCGACATTTCCTCTCAAAGTGGCATTTGCGCCGATTGTAAAAGGCTCAATTAAAACAGCCTCTTCCCAAGGCAAACTCTTGTCAAATTTTAAGACTTGTTTTTCAGGTATAGTGAAGTATTCTCTCATTCCGCCGTCGCCTTGAACGCCGAAAACAATAAGTTGCTCGCAAACATTAGGCATATTGTGGCGGCAGGCATAGCATTTGCCGCAAAAAGAAATAGGGTCAATTACTACGTGATCTCCTACGGCAAGACCTTTTACTTCTTTCCCCATATCCTCAACTACGCCTACAATCTCGTGCCCCATAATTCTGGGCAAAATAGCGAGGGGGTTTGCGCCGTGATATAGATGGACATCAGAGCCGCAAATGCCTACAAATTTTGGTCTAACCAAAACATCTGTGGGCTTAGAAATTGAAGGTTTTTCAATTTCTTCTAATCTCAAATCTTTCTTCGCATAAACTTTTGCAACTTTCATAGCAGCCTCCTTTTTATTTTCCGCCTAGCAATGCGGATTTTTATGAATTTTTGTTTTAAGAATTATATCAAAACGGCAATTGAGAATTTAAGAAATTAAGAATTAAAAATTCGGAAAGTTAAGAGATAGAAATCAAAAATTATAAATTATGAAGTTATTATCAGCGCCAAAGTATTTATCTCTAAATTTTCCGTTTCAATAATTTGCTTTTTGTCTACAAAACATTAAACAGCGCTCTAAAAAACATTACAAATTGTAACTATCTGCGCATCTGTCTATAACTTCCATAGAGCGTTCGTGTTTTAGAAGTTCTATTTCGCGTTTTAAAATATCAATTTCTTTTTTTAGCAATTCAATTTCTCTTATATCATAATCGGCAGTTGACCTTTCAAAAGTTTTTTCCTTTGAGATGTCTTCTGCGCTGATAAAAAAACT
>JAIRQB010000015.1 GCA_031256695.1 Elusimicrobiota bacterium
ATGAGGATTTCACAAAAGAATATCCTAATCTTGTTTCATTTTCGTCTTTGCTAAACCGTCTGCAATATGCAATCAGTCAAGTTTTAGAAAACAGCGATATAAGAAAAGAAAAAATTGAGGATATAAAGAATCAATTTAAAATAATCGGACGCAATACAAATATAAAGGATATTCCTTTGGGGTCTGACAATTCGCTTCTGTGGTATATAGAGGAATTAGAAAAGAAAATTAAACCGATGATGGATTATGCCGACAATTCCATAGATGCTTTAGGCATTTTTTATCACGAGTTTGTCAAGTATTCCGGCGGAGACGGCAAAGGTTTAGGAATAGTTTTAACGCCTCAACATTTGACTGAATTTATGTGCGATTTAGTTGGTGTAAATAAAAACAGCAAGGTAATTGATATTTGTTGCGGCTCGGGAACTTTTTTAGTAAGCGCTATGAGCAGAATGTTTAAAGAAGCAAATCTTAAAGAGATGGAAAAAATCCGCAAAGATTCCCTTTTTGGAATTGAGAGCAATGACGATATATATACTCTCGCAGTAGCAAATATGATAGTGCGCGGGGACGGGAAATCAAATATTGTAAATAAAGATTGTTTTAAACAAGACATTATAGATTGGGCAAAGCAAAAGAATGTCAATATAGGTTTAATAAATCCGCCATATGCGCAGAGAAACAAAGAACTTGAATTTGTTGAGAATATGCTTGACATTTTGACTGTCGGCGGGTTTGGAGCGGCAGTGCTTCCAATGTCTTGCGCTGTTGGTAAAAAATATAAACAGATACGGGAAAGATTATTTAAAAAACATACATTGAAAGCGGTTTTTTCTATGCCTGACGATATGTTTTATGCAAATAATGCCAATGTAAATGTATGTATTATGGTATGGGAAGCGCGCAAACCTCATAATTCCGATGAGAATACTTTTTTCGGCTATTATAAAGATGATGGTTTTGTCAAAGTGAAAAAACTGGGACGTATAGATAAATTCAATAAATGGGAAAAAATAAAAGAGGAATGGCTTCGCCTTTACCGCGAAAGAGAGACAAAAGAGGGAATGAGCGTAAAGAAAGCGGTTAAATGGAATGAAGAATGGCTTTGCGAAGCATATATGGAAACTGATTATTCAAATTTTACTGATAGCGGTTTTATATCAACTGTTAGAAAGAATCTTGCTTATCTTGTTCTTTCAGGCAAAGCAGATTTAAATAGCAACAATTTTAAAAATACCGAGCGGGAAGTTTTGAATGTTGATAGGTGGGCGGCGTTTAAATTAACTGATTTATTTGATGTTGAGCGCGGTAAAAGACTTACAAAAGAGAACCGTATTTTAGGCTGTATACCGCTCGCTACGGCAGGCGGAATAAATGAAGGCATATCAGCGTATATTTCAAACGATGAGATGAAACATTATTCCCGAGTATTGACAATAGATATGTTTTGCAATTGTTTTTACCGCGATTATGAGTTTGCTTGCGACGATAATATATTAGTCCTTTTGCCGAAATTTGAATACAACAAATATATATTGCTTTTTATGGCGGCAGTTGCCGGCAGCGACAAATACCGCTATGCATATGGCAGACAATATAGACAAAAAAATTTTAGGCAACATAAAATAAAACTCCCCGTTGATAAATATGGAACTCCCGATTGGCTCTTTATGGAAAACTATATAAAGTCTTTGCCGTATAGCGAAAAAATATAACGATAAACGTATAAATTTTTTTACAGGAGATATAAAAATGCAAAACAATGAAAAATTTTACAATGTCAATAATTTGCAAAATAGGAGTAAAAAATGAAAACGCTTCTTGTAATAGATTATCAATATGACTTTTATCATCCCAAAGGCTCATTGTATTGCGAAGGCGGCGAGAAAATTTTAGATAAATTGACGGAATTTTCTAAAAGCCCGTTTTTTGATTTAAAAATTTTCACTCAAGATTGGCATCCTAAAAGGCATATAAGTTTTGCTTCAACTCACAATAAGGAGCCTTTTACAGCATTAGACGGAGATATTTTGTGGCCAGACCATTGCGTTTGCGGCAGTCTAGGCGCAGAAATCCCCAAAACTCTATCTGACAATGCCGATATAATTTTTAGAAAAGGCTGCGGACTGAAAATAGATTCTTATTCTGCTTTTAGAGATAAAAGCGGAAATTTGACGCCCCTGCAAAGATTTATAAGAGAAGACGATGAATTTTATATTTGCGGCATAGCGACTGATGTCTGCGTCTCTTATACCGTCAAAGACCTTGCGGAGTTTTGTAAAAATATATTTTTAGTTGAAGACCTCTGCATCGGCGTTACGCCGCAAAAACACAATGAAGCGCTGTCAGAATTGGCAGGCTTTGCAAAAATCATAAAAAGGATAAATAAATGATAATTGAAAGTTTATTGGATTGCGACTTGTATAAAATCACAATGCTTCGCGTTTATTTTCACAGATTTCCGAATGTAAGCGCCCGTTTTGAATTCAAATGCAGGACGCCTGATATTGTTTTTACAAAAGAAATGATTGCTGAAATTTCAGATGAAATTGACAATCTCTGCTCATTGCGTTTTAAAGAAGACGAACTCAAATGGATTTACGATTTATATTATATGCGGGAGCGTTCTGCAGGCTTTATAGAATTTTTGAGAATGTATAAATTGAATAGAGATTATATACGTATAGAGGAAAATCCTTTTAGGATTTACGCTCAAGGTCCTATTTTCCAATCCTCAATGTTTGAAATTTTTGTTTTAGCCATTGTCAATGAAGTCTATTATAAACACAGCGGATTTTCAGACGGGACAGTTTTAAAAGACGGGCTTGAAAGATTAGACAAAAAAATAGAACTCTTAAAAAAGCATCCTATTTTATTTGCAGATTTCGGCACGCGCCGCAGATTTTCAAAACTTTGGCAAGAGCGCGTAATGGAAAAATTAAATTCTCAACTTCCGCGCTCAGTTTTCGGCGGAAGTAGCAATATGTTTTTCGCTAAAAAATACAAAATGCCCGCGATAGGGACTTTCGCTCACGAATTTGTTCAACTTGGGCAAGCATTAGACAGCGTCACTCTTGCTTCAAGCCAAAAAAATCAATTTCAAGTTTGGGCTGACGAATACAGAGCGTCGCTCGGCACTTGTCTTTCAGATTGTTTAGGTTTTGATTATTTTTTAAAAGATTTTGACAAATACTTTGCCAATCTCTTTGACGGAGTCCGCCAAGACAGCGGCGACCCATATGAATGCGGGCGCAAACTCATAGAGCATTATAAAAAGTGCAAGATAGACCCTTTGACTAAAACTCTTTGCTTTAGCGATAGTTTAAATATAGAAAGCGCTATAAAATTAAACGAATACTTCAAAGATAAAATTAAAGTTTCTTTCGGCATAGGGACTAATATCACAAATGACGTAGGACTTCCGCAATTAAATATAGTTTTCAAAATGACAGAGGCAAATAAAAAGCCTGTGGCAAAACTCAGCGACACGCCTGAAAAAATGATGTGCGGCGACCTCTCATATGTCAGATATTTGAGAGAGACCATAGAGCGCGAATTGAGCAGAGATAAACAGAAACAAAACTTTGTATGAAATTAAGAATGCCGTCTTTTTGTAATAAAAGCGCTTTAAGACTTCGCTTACAAAGTTGAGAGCGCAGAGTTATGAGTAATGAATGCAAAACGAAAACATTCCGTCAAACTTGTTTTGACAGAAGCGGTAAAGCAAACCCTGATAAAAATAAGGCAGTTAAAACAGCATTTCTGCGAAAGTTTTGCTTCCCGCATTCATTACTCATAACTCTGCGCTCTTAACTTTGATAGGTCATAACTCACAATCCTTAATTCTTTGTGTTTTGAATTTTCAACTATCCAAATTGGAAACAAATTTATGATTTTAATGTATCACCATATCAAAAAACAATCTGAAGACAATTTAACCGTCAGCCAAGCCGTTTTCTTGCGGCATTTAGACGCTTTAAAAAATAAGAAAATTGTCTATTTAGACGCTTACAATCCATTAGACCCGTCAAATGCCGTAATCACTTTTGACGACGGTTATAAAGATATTTCCATTTATGCCGTTCCGCATTTAAAAAAAATGAATTTTCCCTTTGAAGTTTTTCTCGTAGGCGATTTTGTAAGTATGGGGGACAGCGGAAATGCAGATTTTCTAAACAGCGCTGATTTAATTGAAATTGTTAAAAGCGGCGGCAGATTGCAATATCACGCTAAAACACATCCGCATTTAGAGACAATTTACGATAAAAATATTTTAGAGGCAGAGATATTAACTCCGTCAGAATTGCGTCTTTTAGACAGAGAAGGTTTTAAATGGTTTGCTTATCCTTTTTGCGCGTATAATTCAGACGTTATAGATATAGTCAAAAAACATTATAAAGGGGCAAGAAGCGGCAAAGGACTCGGCAATAATGATTTTTATACTCTTGAAAGTTTAAGAATGGACGAGAATACAGAAATAAATGATTTTCTGAAATAAAAATTCCGCAGATATAAATGCATAACAGCGGGGCAAAAAGCGGCAGGCGGCAAAGAAAATTTATTTATCTCTTATACGGAAAAACAAATCAAAAAAATGAAATTAACAATAGATGAAAAACTATCTTTAATGAAAAGCGTAAATTGGGATTATGATGTCTGCCCGAAAGATATGCTTGACGTAATTGAGCGCCGACGCGATAGCGCGGGCGTATTTGACAGGAAACAATTATTTGTCCGCTGTTTAGAGCGTTTGCGCTGGTATGACATAATAAGTTTATACGGCATAGAGCAGATGACAGAACTCTATACGCCTGAAATTTCACGTCGCATCAGAAAAGAATTGAGGAGAGAATATGACTTTGCATTCGCATTTCTACGAGGAGAACCTTTATCTTTTACAGGATGGGGCGATAGCGGTTATAAACCGCTGCCCAACCCGTTTTTACCTGACAGGTGGTACCGCCTTAAGTAGAGCCTATTACAATCACCGCTATTCAGACGATTTAGATTTTTTTTTAAATGAAGACGCTTCTTTTGAAAAACAAGCGAAAACCGTTATCGCTGAATTGAAAAAAGAAGGCTTTTTATTGAATGAAAAGGCTTCTGTTATTGCTGAAAGGTTTATCTCTATAGAGATTATGCGCTCATCAAATACAAATTCTTTAAAAATTGATTTTATAAACGATATAACCGCGCATTTTGGCGGTATAAAAGAGACTAGTTTTTTCAAGCGGACGGATTCAATACGCAATATATTGTCAAACAAAGTTTCGGCTCTTTTTAGATTTGCCGAAAAAGATTTAGCAGATATTAGAGAAATATGTCTAAACGAGTCTTTTAATTGGGAAGAAATAATAAACGAGGCATATCAAAAAGACAGCGGAGTTGATGTCACCGCATTTGCAAAAATTCTTAAAAGCATGCCTGAAAGTAAATTCAATGATATTAAATGGATAAAACCGGTTTTATGGTCTGACTTTGCATCTGATATGGAAACTATAGCGCTGGATTTATTGAAGGGAAGCGATAATTCTCTCGTCAAAAAACAATAAAAAACAAAAAGGAAAACAAATGCCATTGCTTGATTTTTTAAAACCAAAACGAAACAAAAAACAAAAAGTAATTCTTTTAGGCTCGGGCGCGCTCTCAATAGGGCAAGCGGGCGAATTTGATTATTCAGGCTCTCAGGCTGTAAAGGCTTTAGAAGAGGAAGGGCTTGAAGTAATTATCATAAATCCAAATATCGCCTCAGTGCAGACAAATGCGGGGAAAAACAAAAAAGTCTATCTCTATCCCATATCGCCTTTTTGGGTGGAAAAAGTTATCAAAACTGAAATGCCCGCCGCTATCATTTCAAGTTTCGGCGGACAGACTTCTCTAAATTGCGTCATCTCTCTAAAAAAAAGCGGCGTTTTAGATAAATACGGCGTGCGGATTTTAGGCACTTCAGCCGCCGCTTTAGAAATGAGCGAAGATAGAGAACAATTTGCCGCAAAAATGAATTCAATAGACATTCCTATAGCGCCCAGTTTTGCCGTATCAACAGTAGAGCAGGCTTTGGAAAAAGCGGAAATTATCGGATACCCGGTAATCACCCGCTCGGCTTTTGCTTTGGGCGGTTTAGGCAGCGGTTTGGCGGATAATCCTCAAGAACTAAAAGAACTCACTCAAGCCGCTCTTATGAATTGCCCGCAAGTTTTGATAGAAAAATCTCTCCACGGCTGGAAAGAAATTGAATATGAAGTTATGCGCGATAAAACGGGCAATACAATTACAATTTGCAATATGGAAAATTTTGACCCGATGGGGATACATACGGGGGATTCAATAGTTATAGCCCCTTGCCAAACAATAAACAATACGGAAAATAATTTGATGCGGGATGCCGCTCTAAAAATAGCGCAAAATATAGGCATAGTCGGAGAATGCAATGTGCAGTTTGCGCTAAATCCGAAAGAATACAGTTTTTATGTCATAGAGATAAACGCGCGCCTCTCGCGCTCATCGGCTTTAGCAAGCAAGGCTACGGGCTATCCTATAGCCTATATAGCGGCAAAAATTGTTTTGGGTTTTGACCTTCTTGAATTAAAAAATCCCGTCACTGGAACTACTTCCGCTTTTTACGAGCCCTCGTTAGATTATGTGACTTTAAAAATTCCACGCTGGGATTTAAATAAATTCAGCGGAGTCTCAAAACTTTTAGGAACTCAGATGAAAAGCGTCGGAGAAGTTATGGCTATCGGGCGGAATTTTTGCGGAGTATTGCAGAAAGCAGCAAGGATGGTAAATGAAAACGAAGACGGTATTACCGCGCCCGTATTTAAACAGGCAAGCGGCGATGAGTTGGAAAAAGAATTATCGCGCCCTACCAATTTGAGAATTTTCGCCGTCTATGAATGTTTTAAAAGAGGCTATTCAATAGAGCAAGTCTATGAGAAAACAAAAATAGATTTTTGGTTTTTATCGCATATAGAAGATATCGCAAAGTCTGAAATTGAATTGATGGAATTTTTTAAAACTCAAGAATATAAAGACAGCGTTTCAAAACAAGACGTCTACAATGGATATAAAAAACTCTCAAAAGATTATCTGTTGTATTTAAAAATAAGGGGCTTCTCAGATTTTCAACTTGTCAAAATTTTTCTTGCCGCCGTCTCAAACGGACAGATAAAATTGTCGGTAAAACAGACGCGCAATTTATCTCTCTCAATTAGGAAATTGAGAAAAGAATTGAAAATTGTCCCCGTAGTTAAAAGGATAGACACAACTTCGTCGGAATATCCCACAAAATCAAATTATCTCTATTTAACTTATAGCGGAGATAAAAACGACATTTCTCTAAAACAAAATAAAAATGCGGTAATTACTTTGGGCAGCGGCAGTTATAGAATCGGCAGCAGCATAGAATTTGATTGGTGTTCCGTTATGACGAGCGCTTATTTTAAAAATAAGAGAAATGACAGCGTGATAATAAATTGCAATCCTGAAACCGTTTCAACGGATTTCAGCGCTTCCGACCGTCTGTATTTTGAAGAACTCTCTTTTGAAAGAGTTTTAGACATCATTGATATGGAAAACCCTAAGGGAATAATAGCCTGTATGGGCGGGCAGAATCCCAATAATTTAATCGCTCCTTTAAGCGAAGCGGGAGTCAATATTTTAGGGCATAGTCAAAAAAGCGTGGATTTAGCCGAAGACAGAGGCAAATTTTCAGCGCTTCTTGACAAATTAAAAATAGACCAGCCCGCTTGGATTTCAGCATCTTCAAGAGATGAGATAGACAACTTTATAGAAAAAAATGATTTCCCCGTTTTAATCCGTCCGAGTTTTGTTTTGTCAGGCACTTTGATGAATGTGGCAAATGATAAAAACAGCCTTGATTATTTTTTGTCTTTGACTAAAGATATTTCCGCAGATTTCCCCGTAGTGATTTCAAAATTTATTCAAGACGCCAAAGAAATAGAATGCGACGGAGCGGCAAAAGACGGCGAGGTGATTATTTCTTTAATCAGCGAACACGTAGAAAATGCGGGCGTTCATTCAGGCGATGCCACTATGGTTTTTCCCGCTGAAAAAATTTATATAAAAACAGTAAATACCATTAAAAATATCACGGCAAAAATCGTCAAGGGGCTTGAGTTAAACGGACCTTTCAATATCCAATTTATAGCCAAAGAAAACGATGTTAAAGTTATAGAGTGCAATGCGCGCGCCTCGCGCTCTTTTCCTTTTATTTCAAAAGTTTCAGGCATCAACTTGGCTGAAATTGCCTGCAAAATAATGAATGGAGAAAAAATAAACAAGATTTATTTAGACGAGAGTTTATTGGCTTGGACGGGGGTTAAGGCTTCAATGTTTAGTTTCCAAAGGTTAGACGGCGCAGACCCCGTCAGCGGCGTTGAGATGGCGTCTACGGGAGAAGTCGGCTGTTTAGGGAAAAATTTCAATCACGCTTTGCTTTTGGCTATGGAGTCCACTCAAATAAAAAAACCCGTCAAAGGCATTTTATTAAGCACGGGCAGAGAAAAAGACAAAGTGAAATTTATGTCTGTAATAGACAATTTGTATAAATTAAATTTGCCGATTTACGCCACATCAGGCACGGCTAAGTATTTAGAGGAGAGGGGCTATAAAGTAAATACCGTCCACTGGTCTTCAAGTCAAGGCGAGCCTAAAGCAGTTGACATCATCACAGAGGGCAAGGTGGATTTAGTAATCAATATAAAAAAGAATTTAGAGATGGACGAATTCCACAACAATGCGCGCATAAGAAAAACCGCCGTCAGATGCGGCTGCTCAATACTTACCAATTTAGAAAAAGCCATAGCGTATTTGAGAAGTTATGATTCTTATAATGAATTAGAAAACATAGAGAGTTTGATACATATTTAAAGAGTTAAGAGTTAAAAGTGACAACAAACGGCAGTATCCCAAGTTGTCATACCGACGAAAGAGTTAAAAATTAAAAGTTAAAAGTTAAAAGTTTATGAGCCGCTGCCGCAAGGCTTCCCGCCGGTGTCATTGCCGAGTTGCCCTCTATAATTAAAGCAACTCAAAAATTAGCAGTTAATTCAAATAACGAAGTAGAGTTAAAGTTAGACTTAATAAATGATTAGTCTTTGACGCTCCGTATAAACAGCGGCTTTAAAGAAAAACAAGAGGGAAAATGAAAAGACCGCCTTTTACTATCACAGATAAAATTGCAAATTTTATAGCGCAAATTTCAGAGCAGATTGGCAAAATCCAAGCGAGCGGCGAATATGAGAGGAATTTGCAATTGCGCAAAGCAAATAGATTGCGCTCTATACAAGCGTCAACTGCAATAGAAGGCAATACTCTCTCATTAGAACAAGTCGGCGATATTATAGACGGCAAAAATATCATAGCCAGCCCCAGAGAAATAGAGGAAGTAAAAAATGCATATACGGCATATCAAAACGCTTTGGAATTTAATCCTTTTAGCGAGACAGATTTTTTGAAAGCGCATAATTTGATGACGGCGGGATTAGTTAAAGAAGCAGGGGTATACAGAGCGAGCGATGTCGGCGTCTTTGACGGGACAAAGATTGTTCACCTTGGGGCGCGCCCTCAATATATAGCGGGGCTTGTTAAGGATTTATTTGAATGGGCGGAAAAATCTGATGCCCATCCATTGATTAAAAGTTCTATAGTTCACTTTGAAATAGAATTTATACATCCTTTCTCAGACGGCAATGGGAGAATGGGGCGGCTTTGGCAGGCTTTGATACTTTCTAAATGGCGCGCAATTTTTGCTTGGCTGCCTATTGAAACAATAATCTATGAAAATCAAATAGATTACTATGATGTTTTAGGGCGCGCTGAAAAGACGGCGGATTCAACTGAATTTATTGAGTTTATGCTGTCATACATTAAAGAAAGCGCCTCTCAAAAAAATTACCGATAAAATTACCGATATATT
Organism: Elusimicrobiota bacterium; assembly: GCA_031256695.1. Lineage (GTDB taxonomy): Bacteria > Elusimicrobiota > Endomicrobiia > Endomicrobiales > Endomicrobiaceae > JAIRQB01. The sequence continues at coordinate 9,941 of JAIRQB010000015.1, forward strand.
TACCGATAAATTGGGCAATCCTGAAAAAGAGTTTTTGAGCGCTATAATGGACTTCATTGAAAAGAATGGCGAAATTGACAATTATCGGGCGCAAATTTTGTCTGATAAATCGGCAGAAAGCGTAAAAAAATACTTTGCCGCTTTAGTTGAAGCGGATATTTTGACGGCAATAGGAGAGAAAAAAGGGCGGAAATATAAATTAAATGAGGCGGTTTTAAGGATAAAAAATGATTCTCAAAAATAAACTTAAAAAAAATTGAAAGTAAATAGTTAACAATTAAGAGAGCAGACGGCAAAAGTTTTCGCTGTCTGCTTTTTTTATTTGCAATTTCTTTTAAATCCCAAAAAACACTTTTCTATATTGTTCTTTTCTTTTTTGTGTTTGAATATGGCAGCGGATTATCGGCGATGGAGAATAAAGAAGCAAGACTTCATATTCTTTGCCGTTTATTGCTATTTGATATGTTCTATTTTCTCTATTTAGTTCAGTATGCTTCTTTTGAAAAATATGGTTTTCACATTGCTCTTTTACGAATTCGCTCGTATAAAACAGGTGGCATATTGAAGGATTTTCTAAAAGCAGTTTTACAATATCTTTATAAGTTCCATTAAATATTTGCTTTGCATCTTTTGGATTTGCCAGCGGCTGCCGAGAGTTTATATCAAGCAAATCTTCATCTGCGGCTCTGCCGTCTTTATGAATACAGACGTCAATAATGTCTGTTATGCCAAAACCCAACTTTGCCAAAAAAGATTTTCTCTCATTTACCGCTTCTTTAGAATTGTCATATTTAAAATCTTTTCCTGATATTTCGCTCAAAATGCGCCAAAATAAATTTCTCTTTGCGCCGTAATAAAAATCCGTATCTCCTTCTTCCAGTCTCTTGCCTTCAATGCAAAATCTCTGCGGGGGGATGCTTCCTATAATCAATTTTACAGCGCCTTCTGGAATATATGGCAGATAAGGATGTTTTGATATAGACTCGCTCATTTTTACTCTCCTTCTTATAGATTTCAAAAACTATAAAAGCCTTTAATATTGGAATTACAAACATTTGCGTATTTGCCGCTAAGAAAACTGTGTCCACGCAAAAAAAATCTTTTACAACAGGACTTTACATAGCGCCCCTCCCATTGTCCCAGAATTTGACGCTGCATATAAAAAAAGCCTCTAACGCCAAAAGCGCTAAAGGCTTTTCATTGGAAATATAAATTGAGAGATTAAAACAGAATTTGGGGGGGGGG
>JAIRQB010000038.1 GCA_031256695.1 Elusimicrobiota bacterium
TCTTGCTTCAGATGCTCATAACTCATAATTCTTAATTGTTGAATTAAAAAAATGTCTTTCCGCCTTCAAAATATCTTTTCTCACCTGTTTTCTTAAATCCTCTAATGAATTAAATTTCCTCTCATCTCTTATCTTTTTTATCAATTTCACCTCATTGTTTTTTATATTCCAAATCCCTTTAAAGTTCAAAATATGGACTTCAACTGATAAAGCCTTGCCGCTGTCAGCCTCTATTGTGGGTCTATGCCCTATATTTGTAATTGAGGGCAGATATTTTTCTTTTTGTTTGAGCAAACTGATAAAAACTCCCGCAGGCAGCAATTTTCTCTCATCGGTTTTTAAATTTACTGTGGGAAAACCCAAAGAAGCAGCAAGATTTTTTTCTCTAAAATGTTTTCCGCGCAAAAAATAAGCATCGCCTAAAAGAGATGGCGCTTTTTCTACTTTTCCCGCAGAAATAATATTTCTAATAAGCGATGAAGAGATTGTTTTTGAGGAGTTTTTTGAAGGGGCAATTATATGGAGTTTTACAGCATTTTCTTTTAGTTTTTTTGAAAGCCAAGATATTTTGCCTTGTCTGTCTTTGCCGAAGGCGAAATTTTTGCCGCATATAAAATCTGCAACTTTATATTTGCCTATTAAAATTTCTTTTAAAAATTCATCGGCGCTTTTATTTAATACAGGCGATGGAACTTTTATAACTATTATTTTGTCTGCGCCTAGCGCTTTTATTTTCTCTATTTTTTCAGACGGCAAAGACAAGACTTTTTCTATATTCTTTACAGGTCTTTCAAAGACAATAATTATGCTTTTATTGCCTTTTTGCGCCGCTATTTTGACGCATTTTCTTATAAGTTTTTGATGTCCTCTGTGGACGCCGTCAAAAGCGCCTATTGTTATAGCCGAATTCCATTTCATATATATTTTCCGCTGTTTTTTATTTAAAAGATTTTTGTTTGCAACGGGAGTTGCAGGATTGCTGACATTATCTTTTGCTGATTTCTAAAATCCGCCTCTTTTAGCGCTTCTTCAACGCTAAATTCTCCAATTTGCAGCCGTCTTAAAGAGTAAAGCGTCCCGCCACATTTTAAAGCATCTCCAATATCATTTGCCATACTCCTTATATAAGTTCCGCTTGAACATTCTATAAGCAAATCTAAAAGGCAATTTTTATAAGAGAGAATTTCTAACTTTTTAATTGTAATTTTGCGCGGCGCTCTGTCTATCACTATGCCTTTTCTTGCGAGAGTATAAAGTTTTTCTCCGCCTGATTTTAATGCTGAAAACATCGGCGGAGTCTGCTCTATTTCGCCTCTAAAATTTTTTAAGACATTTTCAATGCCGCCTATTTGGACCCAGGCAGCGTCTTTTTGAGCGGTTATTTTTCCGTCTAAATCAAAAGTGTCTGTGGAAATTCCCAACTGTATTACCGCTCTATAAACCTTATCTTTTTTCATAAAAAGACTTTGAGATTTGACTGCGCATCCTACAAGGGAAATCAAAAGACCCGTAGCCCTTGGGTCAAGAGCGCCGCAATGGCAGATTTTCTTTACTTTAATCGCGCTTTTGATTATTTGAATTGCTTTAAAAGAGGTAATTCCCTGCGGTTTATCTAAAAGAAGCAGCCCTGAAATGTCTGTATTCATTTATGTCCTTTTTGGAAATTTGAGTAATTTGGCGGCGCATTGCCGACTTTACTTCTTGGTGTCGGCTGCGCCGCCAAACAACTCTTGAGTAATTTGGCAACGTTTTACGCTGCCAAATTACTCTTAAAAGTTAAGAGTTAAGGAAAACGGCAGTTTAGAAACGGCGCCGAGCGAAGTTATGTCGTCCCGGTGTCACCCCCGAGTTGCTATCCCAAGCAGTAAGGCAACTCAAGAAGGCGGGGGGTTAGTCCCACGGTGTCACCCCAGAGTTGCAATGCTATCAAGCAAGGCAACTCAAGAAGGCGGGGGTCTCTGTTCACTAAAAAAATCCGTTTTCCTCTTTGCCTTTGTCTTAAAATAAAGAAAACAAAAAGCAAAAAAAGTTAAGAGTTAAGGAAAAGAAATTTTAGAGTTGTTAACTGATATGCCACAGCCGTCGCAGACGGCAGCGGCTCATAAACTTTTCACTTTTAACTTTTAACTTTTAACTCATATTGCCTTTCACCTCTTTTGCCTTTATTGTCCTTATAGTTAGCAAACAGCGCTTACGGCGCTGTGTTTTCCAACTCCGAAAATTCATCTTTGAGCCTTTTAAAATATCTATATGTGCCGACAGTCAATTCATTACAAGCCGCCTCATCGGTAATTACAACCAACTTTCTATGGAGTTGCAAAGCCGTAGCAGGCCACTTTTGCGATACAGAACCCTCTACAAGTTGTTTTAATGCAAAAGATTTCTTCTCTCCGCTGACAAGCAGCAAGACTTCTCTTGCTTCAAGCATAGTCTTAATTCCCATAGTCAAGGCTGTTTTAGGCACTTTCTTTATGTCATTGTCAAAAAATCTTGAATTGGCAATTATTGTGCTTATATCAAGTTGTTTATCCCGCGTATAAGAATCTAAAGATGAATAAGGTTCATTAAAAGCGATATGCCCGTTTTCGCCCAAGCCGCAGACAAGCAAGTCAATACCGCCCGCCTTTTTAATTTTTTCCTCATAAAGTTGTCCTTCTTTTATGGGGTCTGCCACATTGCCGTTTGGTATATTTATATTGTCTGCCTCTATGTCTACGTGTTTAAAAAAGTTTTCGCGCATAAAAGAGTGATAACTCTCTTTGTGATTTTCAGGCAATCCAATATATTCGTCAAGATTAAAAGTAGCGGCATTTTTAAAAGAAATTTCTTTTTTCTCATAGAGCGCAATTAGATTTTTATACATATCTATAGCCGTCCCGCCCGTAGGCAGTCCCAAAACAAAATTTTTGTTTTTTGCCCCGCCGCCCGAGCCTTTATCCAAAGAATCCGCGGCGCTTTTCATCCTATCTTTGATAAAAAGAGACGCTAAATAACCTATATTTTTTTCTGAAATAATGAGTCTCATTTTTCCTCCAATTTATTTGATTTGTATTTAATTTTTTTCGGCAACTTCAAGATAAAATACCGCCTACAAAAATCTGTCGCCCCATAATGAAATCCCAAGCGGACATTTTAGGCTTATTTTCAGGCTGAACTGTTTTAATCAAAAGCGCGCCTTTGCCGCATTTGACAAAAAAGCCTTTGCCTTTTTTTACTTCAAAAACGGCGCCGTTTTTTTCATTTTGAGGAGCGTAATCGGCAATTTCGCTCTCTATTATTTTTAATCTTTTTTGAATAGCGTTTTTGTTTAAGATTATTGAAAATGCGCCAGGCCAAGGATAAAGCCCCCTTATTCTGTTATAGATATTTAAACTTTCGCCGTTCCAATTTATATGTCCGTCTTCCTTTTTGAGCAGCGGCGCATATATTATTTCTCCTGTTTGCTTTTTAGGCTTAAAATTTTTGTCTTGCAAAAGTTCTATTGTCTCTCTCATAGTTTCTATTCCAAGCGGCGTCAATTTTTGAAATAAAGTTTCAGAAGTGTCTTTAAAATCAATGGCTGATTTGCGCAAAGTTATTATATCTCCGCTGTCTAAATTTTTTTCTATAAAAAAAGAGCAAACGCCGGTTTCTTTTTCTCCGTTTATAATTGAGTATTGAACCGGGGATGCTCCTCTGTATTTAGGCAATAGCGAAAAATGGATATTGATTGTTTTAAGGCGGGGAAGATTGAAAATATATTCCGGGATAATTTTTCCAAAAGAAACTGAAATCCCTAAGTCAGGCTTGAAGGATTTTACTTCTTCAAAAATCTCTCCCGTAAAACTGTCAACTTGCAGGAATGGAATATTTTTTTCAATAGAAAAGATTTTTACCGCTGGCGGATTGAGTTTTTGCCCTCTGAAAGAGCCTTTGTCCAAACGCGTAAGAGAGAATAAAATGTGATTGTCAATATAGAGGCTTTCCAAAAAAACTCTTGAAATACCGGACGTTCCGAAAAATAGAATTCTCACCAATCCCCCGATTTTTTTTTGCGCCTGATTTCTTTTTCAAGTATTTTTCTTTTCCAGTCTTCAAGATAATCTATGAAAAGTTTTCCGTTTAAGTGGTCTATTTCATGCTGAATTGCTTTTGATGCAAGCCCTTGCGCTTTAAGAACTTTCTGCCGTCCGTTTAAATCAAGATATTGAACTGTTACTGTTTCAAATCTCTTGACATCAGCGTATATTCCCGGAAAAGACAGACAGCCTTCTTCTCTTATAATTTTATCTCCCGTATCTATTATTTTTGGATTTATCAGCGCCAATGCTCCGCTTTTGTCCTGCGAGACATCTATTATGAAAAGTTGTATCGGATATCCTGCTTGAATTGCCGCAAGACCCGCGCCGGGCGCCGCATACATTGTTTCAAACATATCGCTTGCGAGTTGTCTTATATCGTCTGAAATTTCTTTTATTTCAGCGCTTTTCTTCCGCAAAAGTTGGTCGCCGTATTTGAGTATTTTTAATTTAGACACTGTTTTTCCTTAAAAAATTTTTGCGGATTTTATCATTTTTGCGGTTTTTCAAAAGAAAAGTCCGCAATTATGGCTTGAGAACTTAGAATTTTAAACTTTCAACTTAGTCTCTTGCCAAAGTCAGAACAAAAACTTTTTTTGCGCCCGCTTTTTTAAGAGTTTTAGCGCAAGTTGATGCCGTAATTGCCGTAGTCGCTATGTCGTCTATGAGCAGGATATTCTTTTTCTCTACCGCTTTTTTATTTTTGACATAAAAAGAGCCGTCAATGTTTTTAGCCCTCTGTTTTTTAGACAGTTTAAACTGCGCTTTTGTCAATTTTTTTCTAAACAAAATATTTTCAAGGCTTGGTTTTCCCGTTTTTAAAGATACTGCGCGCGCCAAAAGCAAAGCCTGATTGTAACCCCTTTTGAACCGTCTAAAAAAATTTGACGGGACCGCTATTATAAAATCAGTTTGCTGAAAAAAAGGATGCTTTTCATAAACCTTTATCATTTCTTCGGATAAATCTGCGCTTAAAAAAGTCCTGTTGTAATATTTAAATTTCAAAATCATTTCTCTAATTTTGTCTTCATACAAAAATGCCGAGCGCATTTTGTCAAAGGCAAATTCTTTTTTATTTTTTCTGCAGACTATGCAAAATTGTCCGCCTTCGGGCAGAGGGCATCCGCATTTTGAGCATATTAAGCCTTCTATTTTTGGAAAATTCTCTCTGCAACCGCTGCAAATTCTCTCTTTTGACAAGGGCGGCAAATCTTTCCCGCAAGAAGAACAAGTAATTGGAAAAACAAGAGATAAAATTTTCAAAAAAAAGTTTTTCATTTGAGCGTCCTTAAAGCGTCAATGTCTAAATTCTCAATTGTAAATTTCAGTTTTGAAGGCATTTCCGCAACAGAAACAGTTTTTGGCAAAGGCAAGACTATTCTAAACGGCTTTACATTTCTTTTTACTCCAATAATGCCGCCGTCTTTGTCTAAAAAGAAAAAATCCAAATCAAATCTCATAAAAAAAGTGTGCATATATTTTGTATTTTCAAAAAACAGTCCGATACCGCTTTCTTTCTGAAACATCAGCCCCCAAAATTTTTCAAAAAAAGTTCTTGCTTTTTTTATTTTTCCCGTTTCTATCAATTCATTTGTTTGAATGCCTGCGGCATTTTTCATACAATCGCCCCCGCTATGAAAAAAAGCGTTTTATTTTTATCAATTCTGCTGTTTATAATAACGGGGACAATGTTCTATTTTATTGCCCAATTCCTATACGAAGACAAAGAAAAAGACTTAAAAGAAGCCCTTATAGAGAAAGTCAAGGCATCTGTTTATGCCGCGCAAAACGATATAAATGCGAGGATAAACCAATCAGACGATATAGGGCTTTTAATATCCGTCCAATTATTGTCTAAAACGGAAAATATCTTGTCTGTTTTTGTTTTAGACAAGGATAAAAATCCATCGGCTATCGGCAAAACTGCTGACTTGCCGCCGCTTTTGTCTCTTGAGCCTTCCGACATAGTATTCAATGCGCTAAACAGCCGCGGCGAATTGCTTCAACCTGCCGCCGGCGGCTCTTCTGTTTTCCTTTCCATTCCTCTTGCAAAAGAAAATACTCTTTTCTGTTTAATATCTTTGGAAAAGGCTGATTCAGCCGCAAAGAAATGGCGGTTTTTTTGTTTCGCCGCCGCGCTTGCCGCCGATATTTTTATAATTTTGATTTTTTA
>JAIRQB010000049.1 GCA_031256695.1 Elusimicrobiota bacterium
TTGCAAACTTTCAAAAGATTCAAAACCGGCGTCTCCGAGGGTTTTTTTAATTTGAGACGGAGAAATTTCTGCTCCGTCAAACTCTATAAAAACCTTTCCGCTAATTAGATTTACGGACACATTTTCAATTCCTTTCAATTTGCCCAAAGTTTTTTCTATCAAACGCTGAGCGGAAAATGTCATATCCGCGATATTTAAGACTTGTCTTTCCATCTGCCTATCCATACTTAAGCCTCCGAAGCGTTAAAAAAGGAAAAATCCCTGTCTGTATAATACCATTTTTTGCCGACCGCTCTTAACGGCTTTCGCTGATTGCAGGATTGTTTCTGATAAGCGCGGTCTATTTAAAAGTTATGAGCGGGAAACGGCAATTTTTTTGCAGAATCGGCGCAGAAAAAGTTGTAAGTCTTGCTGTTTGCAAAACCGCATCTAGTATCTGTTTATTTCGCATAAAGATAAACGCTCTGTAAACTTGCCGTCCTTCTTTATGTTTTGAAATCAAAGTCTTTTTTGCTATATAGGCAAAGTTTTTTTATTGGTTTAAAAGCGGAAAACTGCAGACAATTTTTTGTTTTTACATACAAGACATCTTAAAAAATGGATTTGAAATGAGTAAATATGAAAAGTTGTGGAAATACATTCAAAAAGACGGGAAACTTGATATAACGCTTTCTTTTGTTGAAATAAAAAAAATACTCGGCTTTGACATAGACCATTCTTTTTTGACATATAAAAAAGAACTCCTCAATTTCGGCTATTGCATTGTCAAAATCTCTTTAAAAGAAAAGAAAATCCTTTTTAGAAAAACAGAAAAATAAAAGTAAGGAGTCCAAAAACTGAAAAAATTGCGGATAATTTTTCAAATACTCTCTTTTATATCAATATCTTTTCTTTTTGTTTTTTTGAGTTTTCCATTTGGATATTTTGATAGTTTTGAGAAAATTTTTTTGACTTCCCCTTCTCTTGTTTTGTTTGCCGCTATAAGTTCTCTTTCCGTCTTTTTGCCTCATCTTTTATTTGCAGCCGTTTTTATGCTTGCCGCTTTTCTTTTTGGACGCATTTTTTGCGGCTGGATTTGCCCTTTTGGAGCGGTTATGGATTTTGCCGCTTTTATTTTGAAGCCTTTTAGAAAATGGAAAGAAAGCGAGCCGTCAAAAAGGCTTCTCTCAAAATACATTTTGCTCTTTGTTTTTGCCGCGCTCTCTATTTTTGGGCTTCAAATCGTTTGGCATTTTGAACCGATTACAATTTTTGCAAGATTTTTCAATTTGTCGCTTTTTCCGTTTTTGAACGCTCTTTTAGACAAAGTTTTTCAATATTTCATAATAAATCACAATATAGGCGCTCAACTCTACTCTGTAATTTCAGACAATATTTTTGCCGCCAAACAAATTTCATTTCATTACAGCCTATTCTTTTTTCTTTGTTTTGCAATTCCATTGCTTTTAATTGTCTATAAAAGACGTTTTTGGTGCAGATATATATGCCCTTTGGGAGCGGCGCTTGGAATTTTGAGTTTTAAATCGCCTTTTGGATTAAAATCAAAACCCTGTCTTAACTCTTGCGGCAGATGCAGAGACATTTGTCCGTCAAATGCTATGCGGACAGACGGCTCTTTTATAAAAAGCGAATGTATAATGTGTATGGAATGTTATGGTTTGAAATGTAAAAAGGCTATTGCGGAAGTCTTGCCGTCACAAAAAGAGTCAGCGCAAAAAGTGATTTCACGCAAGCAATTTTTATTGTGGGGAGCGGGGATAGCGTCTGCTTTAATTGTTATAGGGAGGGAAAAATTATCTTTTTTTAGCGCAGGACGGAGCAGCCGAATAAATCTTTTGCGTCCGCCGGGCGCTGTTTGCAACGGCAATTCTTTTAAACAATTATGCGTCCGTTGCGGAAATTGTATGAAGGTATGCCCTACAAATGCTTTACAGCCTGCAGGTTTAGAAAGCGGCTTTGACGGAATTTGGACGCCTAAACTTGACGCTTCAATAGGCTATTGCGAATATGAATGCAATGCTTGCGGTCCTATATGCCCTACTCAAGCCGTTAGGCAAATGAGTTTAGAGGATAAAAAGAATTTCACAATAGGAAAAGCGGAAATTCAGAGAGAGATTTGCCTGCCTTGGTCGCAAGGGATTCCTTGTTTGGTATGCGAGGAAATGTGCCCCATTCCTCAAAAAGCGATAGAATTTTTGCCTGAAACTATAAAAGGCGTCAGAATTGATGTCCCATTTGTGAAAAGAGAACTCTGTATAGGCTGTTCTATTTGCCAAAATAAATGCCCGGTTGAAGGGATAAATAAGGGAATTGATGTAAAGGCAATTTTTAGTTAAAAGTGACAACAAACGGCAGTATCCCAAGTTGTCATACCGACGAAAGTCGGTATCCATTTTATTTCAAACAATATGAAAAAGTTAAAAGTTAAAAGTTAAAAGTTAAAAATTTCGGAACTTATAATTGAGAATTAAAGACAATAGCGAAAACGGCAAAAAGCGAGAACCCAGGTGTCATTGCGGCGGAAGCCGCAATCCATTTTGCCGTTGCCGTTGTTATTGAAAAAGGAAAAGTAAAGGTAAAAGGCAATTGGGCTACAGAAATTTTTGAAGGTATAGCGAAGGACTTACAATCAGAATGGAGAATAAAATGTCTATTAAAAACAAAATTCAGAAGGCAGATGAAGCAGTTTCTGTTATAGGAGACGGCGCTTCAATAATGATAGGCGGTTTTTTATGTTGCGGAATGGCTGAAATTTTAATTGACGCTCTTGTAAAAAAAGGCTCAAAAAATCTAACGCTCATAGTAAATGACGCTTCTTTCCCGGGCAGAGGCGTAGATAAACTGCTCTCTGCGGGACAGGTTAAAAGATTGATTGCCGGTCACGTTGGGACAAATCCTAATGTTGTCAAAAGAGTAAATGCGCCTCAAAAAAGCGATAGATTGGAATGTATTCTTGTTCCATTGGGAACTATTGCTGAAAGAATTCGGGCGGGCGGTTTTGGACTCGGCGGTTTTTTGACAACAGTAGGAATTGGAACTCTTGCTGCAAAAGGTAAAAAAACAGTCTCAGTTGATGGAAAAAAGTATTTATTAGAACTTCCCTTAAAAGCCGATTTTGCTTTTATCTACGCTTCCGTTGCCGATAAATTTGGAAACGGCGCTTATAGAGGTTCAACGCGCAATTTAAATCCTCTGATGGCATCTGCGGCAAAGCATTCTATACTGGCGGCAAAAGAAATAGTAGAGATAGGTCAAATTGACCCCAACAATATAGTAACACCAGGCATTTTCATAAAATCTATAGTAGAAGGATAAAAAATGAAAGACCCAAAAGAAATAATAGCGGCAAGAGCCGCAAAAGAATTAAAAGACGGCGAAATTGTAAACCTCGGCATAGGACTTCCAACAATGGTAGCGGATTATCTGCCCGAAGGCTCAAATATAGTTTTGCAATCTGAAAACGGCATTTTAAATATGGGAGTTTCAGCAAAAGAAGGCGAAGAGGATTTTGAAATTATAAATGCAGGCGGGAAATGCGTGACGGTAAAAAGCGGCGCTGTTTTTACAGACAGCGCCGTTTCTTTCGGCATTATACGCGGCGGTCACGTAGACACTACCGTTTTAGGCGCTTTAGAAGTTGATGAAAAGGGGAATCTCTCAAATTGGATAATACCCAATGTCTTGATGCCCGGTATGGGCGGCGCTATGGATTTAGCGGCAGGCGCAAATAAAGTGATTGTAACGATGCTCCATTCTCAAAAAGGCAAGCCTAAAATAGTCAAAAAATGCTCTCTGCCTTATACGGCGCTAAAAGTTGTCAATTTGATAGTGACAGAAATGGCTGTGATAGAAGTTGTGAGAGAAGGACTTTTGCTGAAAGAAATAAATCCAGACTACACTCTGCAAGAAGTCAAAAAATTGACAGGAGCAAGGCTGATAATCAGCCCTAACCTTTAAAGTATGGATTTTGAATCAAAAATCAAAACTCTCTATAACAAGTTGGAAAAATGTTCTCTCTGCCCCCGCAAATGCGGGGCAAAAAGAAAAGAAGGACATAGCGGGTTTTGCAGGAGCGCAGATAAAATTTTAATAGCAAGCGCTAATTTACATTTTGGGGAAGAGCCGCCCATAAGCGGCGATAGAGGCTCGGGGACTATATTTTTTTCAAATTGCGTCTTGTCTTGCGTCTTTTGCCAAAATTATCCAATCAGCCAAATGGGCAATGGGCGCGAGGTCAGCCTCAAAGAACTAATAGAGGCAATGCTAAACCTTCAAAAAAAAGGCGCTCACAATATCAATCTTGTAACGCCCACTCATTATGCCGCTCACATTGCAAAGGCTCTTTACGAGGCAAAAAACAGCGGGCTGAAAATCCCCATAGTTTATAATTGCGGCGGATATGAGGCTGTTGAAACGCTGTCTTTATTGGAAGGGCTCATAGACATCTATCTGCCTGATATGAAATATGCAGACAATAATCTCGCTTTAAAGTATTCCTCTGTTGCAGATTATGTTGAAAATAACCGCGCCGCTTTAAAAGAAATGAAAAGACAAACCGGCAATTTAAAAATAAATTCAGACAATATAGCGTCGCGGGGTCTTATAATAAGACATTTAGTTTTGCCTAATAATTTAGAAAACACAAAAAGAGTTTTAGATTTTATAGCAAAAGAGATTTCAACCGGCGCTTATATAAGTTTAATGGCTCAATATCACAAAGCATATAAGGCTGATAATTTTAAAGAATTGTCTGCGCCGCTTGACAAAGCGCAATACAAGAGGGCGGTTGAATATCTAAAATTCTTAAATTTAGACAATGGCTGGATACAAGAACAAGATTGATATTTTAATGCAAGAGGGCAATAAAATGAAAAAACTTTTTCTATTTACGGCGCTGTTTTTTTTCGCAAATCAAATTCTCTCCGCGCAGGAAGCGGGTTCAAAAACTGCTTCCGTAAAAAATGCGGCTGAAAATATAACTTGGGCTGAAGCAAGAGAGATTGTTTTAAGAGAAAACCCGAATATCAAAACCGCTTTTTTGACTTTGCAAAATGCAGAGCTCGCTTATAAAAGAGCGCTCGGCGAACTAGCGCCCGACATATCTTTTAGCGCCTCTGCCGGAGAGAGTTTAAACGGCGAAGTCTCAAAAAGCCTCTCTTACGGCGCAAACGCTTCTCTTTCAATTTTCAGCGGATTTTCAAATGTCAATACAATCAAGCAAAGAAAAGCGGAATTAGAAAATGCCAAAGCAAAATATAAAAGGATTGTTTCAGATACCGCTTATAATCTCTCAGCCGCTTATATAAATTTGATTTGGGGCTATGAGACAGCCGACTTGCTTGAAAAAATTAAAAATAGGCGGACTGAAAATAAAGAGATGATTAAACTCAGATATAATTCCGGCAATGTTGATTTAGGCTCTCTAAAAAGAGTTGAGGCTGATGTTGCAATGTCTGAACTCAATTTAAGAAAAGCGCAAAGATATATAGAGACCGCCTCTATTGCTTTGCTTGAAATTTTAGGCTCGGCAGAAGAGGAAAAAATTTTAAAACCGGGCGAAAAATTCCCCGATTACAGAAACCGCCGTTTTTATAAGCCTAACTTTTCAAAGCAAGTTGAAGAAATCCCTGAATATATTTCAGCCTATTTTGAAAATGAAGCCGCTCAATACTCGTATAAAAATGCAAAAAGCGTTTTATATCCATCGGTCAACTTTTCAGCCTCAATTTCAAATTCAAATAATGATTGGGCTTTTGACAATATGCAGACGAGGACTAATTTATCTTTAAATATAAGTTATCCATTGCTCCGATTTTCAAATTTCATAGATATTAAAAGCGCCTATAATAGAATGGAACAAGCGCAAAACAATTTAAAAGCCGTCAAAAATTCTCTTTTTGCCGAAAGCGTTTCAAATTTCCATTCTCTTTTTGATGCGAAAGAAACATTAGAAGCG